>JBIOUJ010000263.1:0-13736 GCA_044867025.1 Pyrinomonadaceae bacterium
TTAACCGCAGAGGCGCAGAGAACCGCAGAGGTAACGCAGAGAAACGCCTGCGCAGTTTTAAGGCAACTGCTCGCCAGCGAGCAGTTGGACCACCCTCCAAACTGCCTAAATACCTAAATTAAAGCGATTACTTCGCGGCACAGCCGTTGCGAAAGAGGCGGCACAGTCTCGAAGTGTTGCCGTGATTGGCAGGAAGCGATCAGCTCAGGGTTCCTGGGATGACGCCTGCACTCCAAGACTCAGGTTGTCTCGGGGTCGGAGCAAAGCACTACATACACCGGGTCAACAAAGACTTACAAACCCTAAATCTTACCAAGGAGAATGAAGATATGTTGAAGAGCTTTTTGAAAGACGAGACCGGCGTTGAGTTGGCCGAGTATGCCGTCGCAGCGGCCCTCATCGTCGCGATCGCTCTGGTTGTCTACAAGACGCTGGGCAATGCGGTGAACCAAGCCAACTCTACCACCGGCTCAAAAATGCAAAACCCGACCTTCCCGTAAGGTTTGGTTGTGTCGAGGAAAGGGAGCTCAACGGCAGGCGAGCTCCCATCCCTCTTTCGAAGTTTGGTTCCCCCAGAGGATATGGCTATGAACTTGAAACGATTCTCAAAGGATTTTCTTAAGGACGAGCAAGGGGTTGAGCTGGCCGAATACGCAGTAGCAGCAGCGCTTATCGTGGCTATAGCGTTCGTTGTTTATAAGACTTTAGGTAACGCCATCAACGATCAGAATAGCGGTACCGGGGCGAAAGTCCTCCAGACCACGACGTTTACGCCGTGATCTTGCCTGCTGGATCTCGATGGTAATTACTCGCGGGTTTAATGATTTGATTCGACGGAGTTAATTGGTGAAACAGCTAAATAATTTTCTTCGCGATGAGCAAGGGGCAGAGTTGGCGGAGTACGCAATCGGCGTCGCCATCATAGTAGCGATAGCACTTGTGGTCTATCGACTCCTCGGTAGCGCCGTCAATACAAAGATGAGTACGGTTGCTAACGAGGTCCAAAAGTAGACTACCAACTATCGTGTGCTCGAGGAGACCATGAAACTAGTATTACTCGCCCCTCTCGCCATCTTCGTCATCTATTACGACGTACGGTACCGGCGAATTCCGAATGTCCTGGTTCTTTCAGCCTTGCTCGCAGGCGTTTCAATCAACACAGCTTTTGGTGGTTGGCAGGGAACTCTTTCAAGCCTGGAAGGATTCGCTCTTGCGTTCTTCCCGATGCTCCTGATGCACATCTTCGGTGCGATGGGCGCGGGAGACGTAAAACTTTTTGGCGCCGTTGGGGCTGTGCTTGGAGTCGGCCTCGTCCCACTCGCGTTTGTGCTGGTGGTGATGCTGGGCGCGCTGCTCGCTGTCTACACGATGCTCAGAGCCGGGACAGTTTTCACGACATTACACGGAGTCTTCCGAATTTTTGTGGGCCTTCTCCCCGGTTGGGAGATGCCCCGTTTCGCGATCTCGCCGGATCGCAAACACACGATTCCATATGGCGTCGCGATCATGCTGGGAAGCTTGATCACAGTCGCAGTTTTTCAGCCTTTTTAGTGGGACCGATCTCAGATCCTGAGGCGACGTTCCTCGATTGGAAATGGAGATAAATCATCATGCGGAATAAGCGTTTAATCATTGCTCTGTTGGCGGCGATAACTTTTGGCTTGATCGCTGCGGTTTCCGTCAAACAGTACCTTCTAAGTGCGAAAACCTTCGAGAAAAGTCTCAATGACGTCGTGGTAGCCAAGGTTGACATCCCCGTCGGCACCCGGCTGATCCCGGAGCAACTCACGGTTGCGCAGTTTCCTGCGAATGTCACTCCCGAAGGTGCAATCCCGGCCATTGACGAGAACCTGATTGGGCGCGTGGTGACTGTGAGTCTTTCCCCTCGCGATCCAGTTACCGACGCTAAGCTGGCGCCGATTGGTGCCGCGGGCGGCTTATCCTCAATGATTCCGGAAGGCTACAGGGCAATGACTGTCGCCGTAAACGAAGTCGTCGGCGTTTCAGGCTTCATCATGCCTGGCACTCTGGTCGACGTCGTAGTAGTGATCTTACCACCCGCGGGCAGCGGACAAGAGGGAATGATCTCGAAGATCGTTCTCCAGAATATCAAGGTGCTGGCCAGCGGTCAGAATATCGACAAGCCGAACAACGCTCGCGAAGTAGAACGGTCGATCAGGGCAGTCACGCTTCAGGTAACGCCAGAGCAGGCTGAAAAACTCGCGCTCGCTTCAAGTGAAGGCAAGTTGCAGTTGGTCATGCGCAATTCAGTAGATCAGGCTGACGAACAAACGACTGGCGCCAATAAGAGAACCTTGCTCAGCGGTGAACGCGCTACGATCGCACCCGAACCGGGCTCTGCAACTCCACCAAAAACCGCGCCATCATCTCCGATTCGACGGACCGCGCCGAAACCGGTACGCGACCCCAATGCCACCGCGAAGGTGAATACACCTGCGCCGCCGCCGCGTCCCAGTGTCGAAGTGATCAAAGGCGCAAAGAAAGAAACTGTTGATTTTCCCCAATAGACGATGTCGATAAGTGACGCGCGTAGAGGGCATCAACTCCTACTTCTGCATCAAGGAGAACTGAAATTATGTTCGCTCAATACTCCAGTAAGCTATATGTACTAACACTGCTGCTAGCGGCAGTCTTTACCCTCGGGCTTGGCGTCGTTAGCGTCTCTGCCCAGGAAACCACCTACGACGCGTCGTTCAACAGTACGGTGAAGGAAGCGATTCCCATCAACGTGCTGGTGGGCCAATCTCGCGTGATCAACTTCGATCGCCCGATCGGCCGGTTCTCCATCTCCAACCCGGACATCGCAGAAGCTGTCATGGTCCGCCCCGACCAGGTACTCGTAAACGGCAAGGGGTTTGGCCAGGTCAACTTTATTGCCTGGGAAAAGTCCGATAGCAAATTCATCGTCTTCGACGTGTTTGTGCGGGCAAATCTATCGCTCATCGATTCGCAAATCCGTGCGCTGTTTCCCCGCGACGACATTCGCCTGAGCCAGGCCAATGGTTCGGTTGTGCTGTCTGGCACAGTTAGCGATCCGTCTACCGTGGCCCAGGCAGACAGCGTGGTCCAGGCGGCGGGCTTCAAGACCGTCAACATGCTTGCTTCGCCGGTAAAAGCCGCGACCCAGGTGCAGCTTCAGATTCGCGTCGCCGAGGTCAGCCGCAACAAGTTGCGCGAGCTCGGTGCCTCGTTCGCTTACCAGGGCTCTCCAAATAGTGGTGGCTTCATCAGTGGCGGCGGACCGGGCAATGTCGGCGAAGTAGCAGAGGGTGTTATTAAAAACACTTTCAGCGCGATGAATATTTTCCTGATGGGTGGCAACACCTTCCAGATGATTCGTGCGATGCAGACAAACGGCGCGCTCCGATCACTGGCTGAGCCAAACCTCATCGCGATGGATGGGCAGACTGCAAGTTTCCTCGCCGGGGGAGAATTTCCGATTCCGATTGTCCAGGGTAACAACGGTTCCATAACGATCCAGTTCAAGGAATACGGAGTCCGTTTGAACTTTAAACCCACCATCATCGACGAAGATCACATCCGGCTCGAACTCGAACCAGAGGTTTCGACGATCGACTTTGCGAACGGCGTAAGGTTTGAAGGTTTTGTGATTCCGGCGCTGCGTACGCGACGTGCTCGCACTGGCGTGGAACTGCGTGATGGTCAGAGCTTCGCACTCGCCGGATTGCTCGATAACAGTGAATCGAGATCGCTCTCAAAGGTTCCGCTTCTCGGCGACGTTCCGATTATAGGCAACCTGTTCAAGTCAACGCAGTTCCAGAAACAGGAAACCGAATTGGTGTTCATCGTGACGGCCGATTTGGTGAAACCGATTAATCGCGATGACATTCCCAACATGCGTGGCATCGATGGTCTGAAAAATGGATCACCACTGGGAATGGAGCCGAAGGGTGAAGGCATCTCCGGCGCGAGTGGTTTCTCGACCGGTTCCGGCACCACAACGCCGGCGGTGAACGGAGAAACACCGAAGAAGGCGCCTGAGGCACCGGCGCCAAAGCCCGCGGAGAAGAAGGAAACCACGGCCCCGACCGGCGCGGCCGCGAAGCTCACGCCATAGCTCCCCGATCGATTTTGCAAAGGCGTGAGTTTCTCCGGAGAGGGTGGTAATCATGCGATCTTGATTGCCACCCCCTAAGTACTAGAAGACTTGAATTTTAACCAGGGTTTTGAGGAGTAGGTTATGCGGCCCGAAAACATAACGAGAGTCTCCGGTAGAAAAGGTGAGCGCGGTAACGTTCTCGCGTACACCGTGATGTCAGCTTTCTTCCTCTTCCTCGCAGTCGGACTGGGTGTTGATCTCAGCCATCTCTACCTCGCCAAGACCGAGCTGCAAAATGCTGCTGACGCTGCGGCACTCGCCGGAGCCTCGGCTCTGAAGGATGCTGTTCCGGAAAGAATAGCCAATGCCGATGCTCGCGCCACTCAGATCCTGAGCGCGAACAAATACAACTTCAACAACCGGACCTTCACTGCCGCTCCCACCACAGAGTACGCGAAGAATCTAAATGGCACTTACGAAAAACCGATCGACATGGATCCCACCGAGACGGCCCAGGCACGCTTTATCCGCGTCACAACTCCCAGCGTTCCAATCAATACTTTCTTTGCGATCCCAATCCTTGGCTTTTCAACGGGTCTGACAGCTACTGCTACGGCAGGGCTTTCCGTGCCCGGAAATGTCAACGCTTGTCCGACCCCGCTCTCCGCAATGGCATGTAACACAGCGATTACTGGGTCGACTTGTAATCTTTGCGATCCGAGCGATCCGTTATATCCAAACTGTACCTCCAGTAAGTATTGGGGCGTTTGCCCCGGAACCAATCCGAACGCTCCACAGACCGTCGTACGGAATGGTCCTGATGACCCTGATGGTGACGGGCTCTGCGATCCGAAGAGAGAGTTTTGCAAAGGATGCACTTATAACATCCGCGCGGGAGCACAAAACGGCCAGGGCCCCGCGCCCGGTGCTTTCCTTGCACTGGCTTGTGCAGGCGCCGGCGCGAACAACGTGAGAAACTCCCTTGCAGGGTTGAACGACTGCCCTTGCGAGTTGGGCGTCCAAACTACGGTTGAGACACAAACCGGTGAGCTGGCGGGGGCTATCAGGCAAGGCCTCAATGTTCGCTTCGACCAATATGGCGCCGGTGGTCTTCAGTACAGCACCGACATCCCTCCTGATACAAACATCGCTCAGGGAAATTCATCAGGTCAAGGTGCTAACCAGGTCTGGGAGGGCATAAGCTGGGGACAGTATCAAGGTACGGCTACCCCTCCGGTTACGCCGGTCCCTCCGACCCACCCCGGGGTAATAAATCGGCGTGTGCTTATCGTACCGCTCGTCACCATGGATTCGGTAATTGACGAAGGAGGGCATCAAACGGTGAGAACGAGAGGTCTCGCCGGATTCTTTATGCGTGCTCAGGTAAGTGATGGAAACGGTGGCGACATTCAAGTCGAGTACATCAGTGACGACATCGTTGGCGTTATCGGTTTCAACCCGAACGGTCCGAATGCCGCCAATATCGTCACGCCTGTTTTGTATCGGTGAGGAGATATCGAGATGCAAAGAATTCCGATGATCATCTCTGGGAAGCTGCGACGCTTCATACGCCACGATAAGGGAGCGGCTATGGCTGAACTCGCGATCCTGGTTCCCTTTCTCATTCTTTTGGTGGCGGCGATTTCCGAATTCGGACGTTACTTTCAGCAGTACACAGCGCTGGCCAAATCAACTCGCGCCGCGGCGCGTTATCTGTCAAATCATCCTTATGCAACGAGCCAGACTCAGGCGACCAACCTGGCTGTCTGCGGTCAGCTCAACTGCACGGGAGTTGCCCCGCTCGCTGAAAACCTGTCAGCAGCCAACATCTGTATTGAATCTACTCAAGCTCCGGGTACAACAAAGACTGAAAGCGTGACCGTGAGTATCGGTGGGAACTGTGCCACGGCCTACAATTTCAAGCCGCTCTTCGACATCGGGAAATTACTCAATACCAACTTTATGTTCAGGCCGGCTATTCGTCCGAGCACGACGATGTATTACATGCTCGATCAAAATTAGGATTTGGGATATATGCGAATCGAGAACCATCGAAAAAATGAGTCAGGCAAGTCGTTGGCTGAATTTGCGGTCGTAGCCCTCTTCTTTTTCATGCTGATCTTCGGCGTCATTGAATTCGGTCGTTTCCTTTATACACATAACGCCCTGAACGATGCGGCGCGTCGCGGCGCGCGTTATGCCGTTCTTCATCGAGCCGAAATCGCCCAGGACGGTACGCCCAGGGTAGCGAAATGCGTGAAAAACGTAGTGATGTATGGCGAGACGCACATCACGGCGTATCCCGCTTGTGATCCGCTTGCCGGACACCCGGTTCTTATCAACGGCATTGCGTCGGCAACTGTCGAAGTTAAATTCAACGGCGCGGATCTCGATGGGAACCCGCTGAGTCCGAATCCTTACGGCGCAAATCTCGGCACTGCGACGGTCACGATCACGGGCTTCGTCTTTCGAATTAATATCCCCGTCTTCGGTCGCACCGTGACCATGCAGAAGTATTCAACTACTTTGCCTGCCGAAAGTGCGGGATTTGAGCCAAGTAATATTTAGAACGTTTAAGAGCACTCAAGGGATTAAATTCGCAATGAAACGAACGCTAACATTCATAGTACTGAGCAAAGACGCGGGGGACTCCAAAGATTTGAGCCGCGCACTCGCCGCTCACGCGGGAACGAGTTTGCTGATGACGAGCGACGATGCGGAGCAGGTTTTCACCGAAACGCGTCGCCTGCATCCGTCGGCGGTCGTCCTCAATCTAACCCACATGGGTGAACCAGCGCTCAAGCTGGTCCAGCGTATCGTCGCCGAGTGTCCAAACACTGCCGTAATCTGTGCTTCAAGAGACTCTTCTCCCGATCTCATTTTGCGAAGTATGCGCACGGGTGCGCGCGATTTCATACGCCTTCCGATCAACGAAGACGAGCTGACGACCGTTATCGATCGAACCGCCGAGTTTTCGGCTGAACACGCTGACCACGAACCGAAGAAGCGAGGACGCGTCATCGCTGTTTTTTCAAGTAAGGGTGGTTGCGGCACGACTCTGATCGCAACAAATCTCGCGATGACACAGAAGACGCCGACCGTGCTCGTCGATCTGAATCTCCAGTCGGGTGACATGGAGTTGCTGCTTGGGCTCAAACCGAAATTCTCGCTCGCCGACGTCGTCGAAAATCGCGATCGACTTGACGATGCCCTGCTCGCGAGCTATATCACACCGCATTCGAAGAACATCTCGCTGCTCGCGGCGCCCACAAAAGCGGAGAGCGCCGAGGACATCGAACCAAAGCACATCTACGAAGTGATGGAACTGCTGCGGCAGCGCTACGACAACGTGATCATCGACACGCCGCACAACTTCGACGCGGTCACCATTTCGGCTTTGGACCACGCGGATCAGATCCTGGTTGTGTTGACGCTCGAGATTCATGCGATTCGGAGCACGCGACGCGCGCTGGAGATATTCGATCGTCTCGGATATCCGCGCCGGAAAGTCCGGCTCGTGGTAAATCGTTGGAGCAAGAATATCGATCTCGATCAGAAGCAGGTTGAAGGTTTCCTCGGCGAGCGAGTGATCGCGTTTATTCAGAGCGACTATCGCGCCGCCGTGAACTCGATCAACCTTGGCCAGCCGTTGATTGAATCGGCGCCCGGCTCGTCGGTCACCGCCGATCTTCATAGTCTTGCCGGCAAGTTGTTCGACGACAAGATCGACTATTCGACACCAAGCGCAGGCAGCAAGCGGCCGTTCAATTCGCTTTTCAAACGTCAATCGACGAACGGCATGCAGGATTTGGGGCTCAACGCAGCCCTCGAGAGAGCGCAGTAAACAGTCTCTCTGTGCAACCTGTGTCTTCTCTGTGCCTCTGTGCACAAAGGACCCAGAGGTTGCACAAAGAAAAACAAAATAGGAACCACCAATGGCACTACGTGAAAGACTTGTCAGAGAAAACGGATTAACCGGGCCCTTGTCCGAAGATGCTATCAGCAATCAGCAAGGCTTCCAGGACATGAAATCGCGGCTCCACCGGATGTTGATCAACCGGATGGACCTGACCAAGCTCGGCCAACTCGAACCCGATCAAGTTCACGAAGAAGTCGCTCGCCTGGCGTCCAGTCTTCTGGCCCAGGAAGATACTCCACTCTCATCCGTGGAACGTGAGCGTTTGATCCACGAAGTACGACACGAACTGTTCGGACTGGGACCACTCGAGCAATTGCTCGCCGATACGTCCATCTCCGACATCCTCGTTAACTCTCCCTATAACATCTATATCGAGCGTGGCGGAAAACTCGAACGCACGAGTATCGAGTTTAAGGATAACGAACACCTGATGCGCGTTATCGAACGCATTGTGTCATCCGTCGGCCGTCGCATCGATGAGGCGTCGCCGATGGTCGACGCTCGCTTGAAAGACGGCTCCCGCGTCAACGCAATCATCCCGCCGCTCTCGCTTGATGGCCCGGTGCTGTCGATTCGCCGTTTCGGCGCCGAGCCGTTACGCATGAATCGCCTGCTGGAAAATCAGGCGCTTACACCGGACATGGCTTCCTTGTTTGAGATGTGTGTGAACGCGAAGCTCAATGTCCTGATTTCGGGTGGTACCGGCGCCGGTAAGACCACCCTGCTGAATGCACTGTCAGCTTACATTCCCACAGTAGAGCGCATCGTCACGATCGAAGACTCGGCGGAATTGCAACTACAGCAACCGCACGTCGTTCGTCTGGAAACCCGGCCACCAAACATCGAAGGCAAGGGCGAAGTCACTCAGCGCGATCTGGTCAGGAACGCACTGCGTATGCGCCCCGATCGAATAGTCATCGGCGAGGTTCGTGGCGGCGAAGCGATCGATATGTTGCAGGCGATGAATACCGGTCACGATGGCTCACTGACAACCATTCACGCTAACACCCCACGCGACGCACTGGCCCGGCTCGAGACCATGATCCAGATGACTGGCATGAGACTCTCTGACCGTGCCATGCGACAGCAAATCGCGTCTGCAATCAACCTCGTGGTCCAGGTGGCAAGACTCACCGACGGAACGCGTCGCATCACTTCCATCTCCGAAATCACCGGCATGGAAGGCGAAACGATCACGATGCAGGAAGTATTTGTTTTCGAACGCAAGGGCGTCGACAAGGACGGGAAGGTGCTCGGAAGGTTCCGGCCCACAGGCGTGCGACCACGCTTCGCCGAACGACTCAAAATCTACGGCATGCAACTCCCGAGATCGTTTTTTGAGGAGGCGTAAACAAGATGGTTCAACTGATTCCCTTCTTTGTTTTTCTTACGTGTTTGTTCCTGGTCTATGCGCTCTACGTGATCAGCTCTCGATCGTCTGATGCCAAGCGCACGCTTTTGAAAGAGCGCCTGGCAGACGCGATTCGATCTTCAGTTCATTCCGACGATCCGGAAGTTCAGTTGGTGCGGCGCGAGCTGCTTAGTGAAATCCCCTGGGTGAACAGAATACTACTGGGGATAGAATTCACGTCGCGGGTCAAAAAGATCATCGATCAGGCGGCTTCAGAAATCACCGTGATGCGCCTCGTCTTGTTCTCGCTGACCGCGGGTGTGCTTGCGTTTTTGGCGGTGATAATGATCAGCCCCTCTTACCTGCTGGCTGCATTGTTTGCCATCGTCGCGACTGCGTTGCCGACGCTTCACATACTCTCAAAGCGCAAGAAGCGCATGAATAAGTTCCTGTCGTTACTTCCGGACGCGCTGGACCTGATGAGCCGCGGGCTTTCAGCAGGCCACGCCTTCACCGAAGCGCTTCAGATGGTGTCCACCGAGATGCCGGAACCGATCGCTTCAGAGTTTCGCAAAACGTACGACGAGCAGAATCTCGGACTTTCTTTGAAACTCGCACTCGAGAACCTCGTCGAGCGCATGCCATTGATCGATCTGAGAATGTGCGTCACTGCGGTCATGATCCAGAGAGAAACCGGCGGTAATCTTTCTGAACTACTCGAGAAGGTCGCGCACACGATTCGCGAACGCTTCCGCATTATGGAAGACCTGAAGACGCTGACGTTGAGCTCGCGCTGGTCGGCGTGGCTGTTGTGCGGGTTGCCGCTCTTTCTCGCACTTTACGTGACCATCATGAACCCCGGCTACATGGATGTAATGTGGCTCGATTCGCGTGGACACTGGCTGCTCGCACTCGCTGCGATCATGCAGATACTCGGTATCCTGGCAGTCCAGAGGATCATGAAGATAAGGATCTAACATCATGGTAACGATTATTGTCATATCGACTTTTATTTCCATAGCATTCATCGTGATGGCGGTTTACTGGCTCCTCTTCCGGCCGGTAAGCGCAACTGCTCAGCGTCTCCACGACCTTGATGACGCGCGTGGCGGTGTGGCGGTGCAGAGCATCGAGGCCAACTCCATGGAGTCACTGGCAGCGCGTGTGGCTGAACCGATCAACCGCCTGGTGCCGCCGTCTGCGAAGGACGTGAAGAAACTGCAGAAGAAGCTGATGCAAGCGGGTTTTCGCTCGCCGTCGGCGCCCGCAGTTTTTCGGGTGACGCAGTTGGGGTTGATGATCATCCTCCCCACAATCGTGTTGATAACGTATTCACTAACGGCTGCACCAATGAGTGAGATGGTGCTTCCACTTCTGGGCGCTTTCGGAGTTGGCTTTTTGAAGCCAAAGTTCATCCTCAATCGTCTGGTTGCAAAGCGCAAACTGCGAATCACATGGGGATTGGCAGATGCGCTCGACCTCATGGTCATCACGATGGAAGCGGGCCTTGGTCTGAATGCGGCGATGTTGAAGGTGTGCGACGAACTGAAGTCGGTCCATCCTGACATCTGTAAAGAGTTTGAACTCGCAAACCTCGAGATTCGTGTAGGCCGCGAGCGCAGTGAAGCTTTGCGGAACATGGCCGAGCGTAGCGGCGTGGAAGATCTGAACAGTCTGGTCGGTATGTTGATCCAGGCGGACCGTTTCGGAACTTCCATTGCGCGTGCCGTCCGTGTTTACTCAGATAGCTTGCGCACGAAGCGTCGCCAGCGTGCAGAACAAGCCGCGCAGAAGGCAGCTTTCAAACTGTTGCTTCCACTCGGACTACTACTGTTCCCAACGATGTTCATCATCATCCTCGGTCCGGCGTTGCTCAACATCATGGACATGATGGGCGGTGGACTTTCATTCTAATAAGGGAGGCTCACACACATGTTTAAGCGCACTGTAATCGTCCTATCGCTCCTCGTACTCGTAACCAGCGCGATGTCGGTCCCGAAAGTCCGCAGCGTGCTCATGACGCCGGACGAAGAGGTAATGCTTGAAACTGCTTCGCAGGACGCGCAAAAGGCTGAGTCGAAAAGCGGCAACAAATTCGTCAGCGTTTTGAAGGCCCCATTCAAAGCAATCGGACGCCTTTTTGGCGCAGGTAAAGACGACAAAAAGCTTCAACGGCTCTCGCGCAAAGACGTCGAGAAGTTTGAAGCCGTCAGCATGACGAAGGTGATTGACGCCCGCAACGCCAACGACGCCGCCTCCGCGAAAGAACCCGAGGCGAACGTCACGATGGCCGATCCGGCAGCAGCCAGTGCTCAGGAAAATCTCGACCGTGGGCGCGCGTTGCTGAACAGCGGCAACGTGAACGACGCGATCGCGATGCTTTCCAACGCCGTTTCGCGCAATCCAAATCTGGCCGAAGCATACAACCTGCTCGGCGTCGCCTACGAAGCAAAAGGAATGCGCGATCGCGCGTTTGAGTCGCTTCAGAAGGCTGTGAAGGGCGACCAGGACAATGCCGAATACCTGAACAATCTCGGTTACCTCTACTTCAAGAATGGCGATTACGACAAAGCCGCGAAGTATTTGAAACGCGCAGTGAAGTTCGCGCCGCAGGTGCAACGCTATTGGAACAACCTGGGCCTTAGCCAGGCTCAGCGCGCCAACTTCGACGAGGCTTATGAATGTTTTGCTCGTGCCGTCGGCGAATTCGAAGGACACATGAACGTGGCCAACAGATCGCAGGCGATGGGTTACGACAAGCAGGCTATCAAGCATCTCGAACAGGCTCGCGTCCTGCGTCCAGCGACGGCAGAGGTTCTGTTCAGACTGGCATTTCTGTACAAACGAGCCGGCAACGAGGAGTCGGCCGCGGAGGCCGATAGAGCACTCGTAGCCGTTCGCGCAACGGCAGCAAAATAGTCCTGTAGGACCAATACGAGTTATTGGTCCTATTCTTACTCAGCAACGAGGACAAACTTTATGGGAAACCTTAGCATATTGAGCCGATCGGAGATTGAAGGCTTAGGTCCACCTATGCTCGAGGAGCTGGCTGATTCCGGGGTGCACGAACAGTTTCTCTGTGACCTGGCCCTCAAACACGTAGCCATGCTTCCCGAGCCGAATACCACGGCAGTTGCCGACAGGCTTCACCTGCCACGCGTACTCACGGAAGAACTGCTTTATCAACTGTATCGCGAGAAACTGATCGAGATGCGTTTGCAGAGCGCCGTAGGCTCTACGCGCTACGCAATGCTCGATCATGGTTGGGAGCGCGTGCAGCGTCTCAACCAGCAAAGCGGATATCTTGGACCAGCACCTGTTTCGCACGAAGATTATTCGCTCATGATGCGACTCCAGGCAGTCCCTTCAAAGCCCGCTTCACTCGAGACGGTTCGTGATGCTTTCAGGGATCTCGTGTTGCCCGACTCGCTGCTGCAAACCCTCGGCTGCGTGATCAACTCGCGCTCTTCCCTCTTCCTCACCGGCTTGCCGGGAACAGGAAAGACCGCGGTTTCCGAGCGCATGAACCAGGCTCTGTTTGGCTCGATCTGGATCCCCCACGCAATCGAGGTTGACGGAAACATCATCCGCATCTTCGACGCTCACTGCCATAAACCAGTCGCCGAGCGAACTTCGATCATCGAACACGATCGTCGTTGGATCGAGATCGAGAGACCGCTGATCATCGTCGGCGGCGAATTGACGCTCGAGAACACGGATCTCGTGTTCTCCCAATCGGCGAAATTCTACGAAGCGCCCTTCCAGGTGAAGTCGAATGGTGGCACACTGGTCGTCGACGACTTTGGCCGGCAGCGCGTTGCGCCGCAGGATCTGCTAAACCGCTGGATCCTGCCGCTCGAAAGACGCGTCGATTTTCTTACGCTGCACAGCGGCAAGAAGATCGAGGTGCCCTTCGAACAGCTCGTCGTCTTCTCTACGAACCTCGACGAGAGGGATCTCGTGGACGAAGCGTTTCTGCGACGCATGGGTTACCGCGCGCGTGTCGAGCCGCCAACGCCCGCAGCGTTTTCAGAAATTTTCAAACGCACGGCGAAGGTTCGCGGTGTCGCAATTGACGAAGAGTGCTTGCGTCACATTCTCCAGCGCTATACGAATGAAAACCGGATCATGAAGGGTTGCGAACCGCGTGATCTTTTGAACAAGGTCAACGACATTTGTCTCTTCGAAGGTCGCGAGCTGAAGCTTACGACTGAGTTGGTCGACTTGGCCTGGGGAAATTACTTCGGCACGGCACACGGCTTCGCGCCCGAAGTCGCACAGTTTAACGTCGCGAAAAGTGGCGAGAGTATGTCGATGTGATAGAAAACCCTCTGCGGCCCTCTGCGGTCCTCTGCGCCTCTGCGGTGAATGCTTTCTTCGGACTT
>JBIOUJ010000264.1:0-18666 GCA_044867025.1 Pyrinomonadaceae bacterium
AGAGATACGCAGAGAAGATTCTAATTGAGGACACTATTGGGAACAGCGCTCACTTCCTTACTTCTTACATTGCGGCTATAATCCGCCGTTCCCCACAAAGCGGAAGGAAACGATTCCAAACAGTGACAACCTCGCCAACGGTCTTTCGCCTGGCTTCGCGGTTCGACGATGTCGGCTTCTCAGATATCGTCAGGCTTCGCAACCGGATAATGGAGTTGCGCAACCAGGGCGCAACTGTTTACCAGTTTGAAGGCGGTGAGCCTTTCATTCCGACTCCAAACGCAATCAAAGACGCCGCGAAACAAGCGCTCGATAAAAATCAAACTCGTTACGCTCCGTCATCCGGCATTCCCGAACTCCGCGAAGCGATCGCCGAAAAGCTCCGCACACGAAACCGCATCCCAGCACAGGCGAGCGACGTGATGGTCGTGAACGGCGGAATGCAGGGTCTCTTCGGCGCGTTTCAGTCGGTGGTGAATCCCGGCGATGAAGTGCTTCTCTTTTCACCTTACTGGACACCGATCAAAGACCTTGTGGCCCACTGCCAGGGACGCAGCGTGATGGTGCCAACGCGCGAAGCTCGTGAATCAGGCTTCATGGAAACAATCGCGCGTTACACAACTGAACGCACGAAAGCGATCTATTACAACACGCCACAAAACCCGAGCGGCGTTGTCTTCACGCCCGAAGAAGCAAAAGCCGTCGCCGCTTTCGCGCAGGATCGCGATCTCGTAGTCGTTGCTGACGAAGCGTACGAGGATCTGGTCTATGACGGTGTACATTGTTCTATCGCTTCGCTCGACGGAATGTACGAACGCACGATCACTTCGTTCACGTTTTCAAAGTCGTACGCGATGACGGGTTGGCGACTCGGTTACGCGGTTGCGCCCGAGCCATGGATGACGGGTCTCAAGAAAGCAACTCTCTATTCGTCTAACGGTGTGTCAACGCCAACGCAGTGGGCCGGACTCGCCGCGATGACTATCGACACCGCAGTTCTCGAAGACATGAAAAATCAATATCGCGTGCGTCGCGATCTTCTCTTGTCAGGACTGAACGAGATCGGTCTTCCGTGCAAACCTCCCGCGGGCGCGTTCTACGCATTTCCAGATGTCAGCCGGATCAGCAAAGACAGCCGTGAAGCTGCTGACGTATTACTCAATCGCGCGCAGGTGGCAACCGTTCCCGGCATCGTCTTCGGCGAACAAGGTGAAGGT
Source organism: Pyrinomonadaceae bacterium (assembly GCA_044867025.1). Lineage (GTDB taxonomy): Bacteria > Acidobacteriota > Blastocatellia > Pyrinomonadales > Pyrinomonadaceae > PSRF01. Next base: position 1,218 of record JBIOUJ010000264.1, read on the forward strand.
CATCTGCGTTTCTCTTTTTCCACTTCAATCGAAACTATAGAAGCAGGGCTCGATTCGCTTCGTCGCAATCTTTAAACGATGAAAGGCGAGAGCGATTTCATTGACGCACTCCGTCGACGCGTCGACACGGGGACGCGGGGACGGGGCGACGCGGAGAGCACCGCGTCGCCGCGTCTTCCCGTCACCGTGTCGTCTTCACTTGTGATCGGGATCGGCGACGACGCAGCCGTGTTTCGCAGCACAGCCGGCAAGGAAACGGTGATCACCGCCGACCTGCTCGTCGAAGACATCGACTTTCGCCGCACAACCACACCACCATATCTTCTGGGCCATAAGTCGCTCGCCGTCTCACTCTCTGACATCGCAGCGATGGGAGCGAGGCCGCTGTGGTCCATGATGTCGATTGGCGTGCCGGAAGATGTCTGGCAAACAGACTTTGTCGAGCGGCTTTACGACGGCGTGCTGGATCTTGCGAACCGTTATGGCGTGCAATTGATCGGTGGCGACACTTCGCGCACGACGGAGAACATCGTTATCGATTCCATCGTCGCAGGAGAAGCAACAGCGGGCATGTCGGTTTTGCGCAGCGGTGCGGGCGTGGGAGATCAGATATTTGTCACCGGCTCACTCGGCGCCGCAGCCGCAGGTCTCAGACTCATCGAACGCGGCGCTCACCTCGCCGAACAAAACCTCGCCGACGAAGATTCGCAAAAACTCGATCACATTTTGCTTCGCCAGCTTCGACCGGAACCACGCGTGGGCTGGGGAATCGTGCTTGGCGAAGAACGACTAGCAACGTCAATGATCGATCTGAGCGACGGTCTTTCATCGGATCTCAATCGAGTGTGCACCGCGAGTGGCGTGGGCGCGTTAATCGACTCGTCTTTATTGCCGATTGACGAACGAGTAATAGAGTTGTGTGGGCGTCGGGCGCTCGATCCGCTTCAGCTCGCGCTGCACGGCGGTGAAGATTTCGAGCTGCTTTTCACAGTAAAACCAGTGAACGCGACGCGCCTGCCGCGCAGAGTCGATGGCGTGGGAATCAAATGTATCGGCACAATCCAGCGCGCGTCTGAGGGCGTCAGGATTTCTGAGGGTCCACGCACCTGGGAACTCAAGCCCGGCGGCTGGAAACATTTCTGAGAATCTGTGTAATCTGTGTACCCATGCTTAGATTTCGCAACACACTCACCGGCCGCATCGAAGAGTTTCGCCCCCTCAAGGAAGGCGAAGCCGGATTCTACTACTGCGGTCCAACTGTCTGGAATTACGGTCACATCGGCAACTTCCGCAGCGCCGTCGCTGCCGACATCCTGCGTCGCTATCTGAAGTTCAAAGGATTCAAAGTCACGCACGTGATGAACATCACCGACGTTGACGACCGCATCATCTCGGAATCGCAAAAAGCAGGATTGAGCATTGACGATTACACCGCGATCTACATCGATGCCTTCTGGCAAGACTTCGATGCGCTCGGCTGCGAACGCCCTGAAGTTGTCCCACGCGCCACGCGCCACATTCCGGAGATGTCGACGTTGATCGACGGTCTGATGTCTTCAGGCCACGCCTACAGATCCGACGATTCGATCTACTACCGCATCGCTTCTTTTCCAGACTACGGAAAGCTTTCGAAGATCAACTTCGCCGGAAACATCGCCGGCGCGAGTGAACGAATCGACACGGACAAATACGAAAAGGAAGACGCGCGCGACTTCGCTCTCTGGAAAGAACCGTCGAGCGAAACCGAACCCGCCTGGGACACGCCGATCGGGCGCGGCCGTCCCGGCTGGCACATCGAGTGCTCGGCAATGTCGATGAAGTATCTCGGCGAGACGTTTGATATCCACGCAGGCGGGATCGATCTCGTCTTTCCACACCACGAAAACGAGATCGCGCAGAGTGAAGGAGCAACGGGAAAACAGTTCGTACGTTACTGGATCCACTTCGAACATCTGAAGGTCGACGGCGAGACGATGTCGAAGTCGAAAGGTAACTACTACACGTTTCGTGACGTCACTGAAAAAGGTTTTTCAGCGGCTGCTGTTCGTTATTTCCTGCTCAGCGTGCCTTACAACAAGCAGTTGAATTTCACTTTCGATGCGCTTGCCGGAGCAGAGCGAACCGTGGCAAGCCTGCGCGACTTTCGCGCTCGCTTGAGTGAGGCCAAGACGGAGCCAGGAAAAAACGAGAAGCTTTCGGAAACGGCCGCACGCGCTTTGCGAGAATTTGAAGAAGCGATGGATGACGATCTGAACACGTCGATTGCGCTGGCAGTGGTCCACAATCTTTCCCGTGAAGTGAACACCGCGCTGGCGCGCAAACACGTGCGAGAGGACGACCAGCACGAATTGCTCGCCGCTATCGATCGACTCGATACGGTGTTGAATATTTTTGGTGAACAACAGCGTGAGATGCTCGACAGTGAGATTCAGTCGTTGATCGACGAACGTCAGGAAGCTCGTCACCGTCGCGATTTTGGCCGCGCCGACGAAATCCGTGACGACCTTGCCAACCGCGGCATCATTCTCGAAGACACGAAAGACGGCGTCCGCTGGAAGCGTAAGTAAAGCGCGCCGCAAAAGGAAAGCGCGGCACCGACCCGCACGCCGGTGCCGCACTTAGTAGAGACAAACCGGCACTCCCTATTTTCGCTTTCTCAATTTTCTGCGCGCGAGACCACCGAGTCCTAACAACGCTGTACCTAACAACAGAATCGTCGATGGTTCCGGTACCGCACCCGTCACACCCACGTCGCTCCCTCCGCTGCCTCCAGCCAGCGGTACGTTCTGGAACCTGACGAAGATCGCGTTGCAGATCTCTTCTTCGGTAAATCCCGTGAAAGCTGCTCCACTAACTGTGAATGATGCACTCTCCCCGGGTAACAATCCGTCATCTACGAATCCGCCCGCGAAGTTGCCGGAATTCCCAGTAAGAAACGCAAAATCCAACACCGCACTATTGAAACCGTGCGGTACGTTACCGACATCAGCATCGGAAAAAACGAAATGCGAACCCAGGCTGGCTGCTTGCATTCCACTGAAACCGTTCAGTCCTGAAGCACTCCCATTTCCCAACGGCGGCAGGTCAAATCCGATTCCCGTGATCGTCGAAGTTGATCCAGGGTGCGTAATAGCCGAGGTGTTCGTAATCGTGAAGGTAAACGTGTTAGTCTGCGAATTGAACTCACACACTACGGTCGCGGTTGAAAACTGGCCTGAACCGGTACCTGAAACGAAAACCGTGTCAGCACGCACTGTTGCGCTGGCGCTCGCAATTACCAGCAAACCCGCAATTGAGAACATAAGTCTACCGACTCGGGACATGGGTATTCCTCCTTGTACTTCCTTTGAAGACATACACCCGCCCACTGCAGCCGCACCTGGCGGTGGTCTAGTGGGGGGAGAAGTTGCGGGGCAACTGCAATTCCACTGTTAAGGTGTGCCAGCATATTAGGACCAGGCATGGTGAGGGTCAATGAGTGTTGCTGCTTGTGACACAAACTTCACAGACGCATCACCGGAAACACAAAGAGGCCGTACGGTGCCGTACATTCAGCTCAGATTGTTGTTACTGAACGGCGTGTAGATGCGCGATGAAGGAGTGAAGTTTTTCAGTCTGTTCGTCGGTAAGATCGACGAATCTTAGACCAAAGCCCATCGGCGGACTCTGATGCGCGACTTCGCCGGTTAACTCGAGCCAATCATTACCCGGCAATTGCAGTTTGAAACTCACGATCTCGCCTGTCTGCGCTTCGCCCATCGTGTCCAGATAGCACCCGCCTTCGGAGAGATCCGTCACGCGAGCAGTGTAGTTTCCACTCTTGCCGTCCCAGGCAGCATCGAGACAAACCTCGAGTCTGTCTTCTCTTCTGCGGTCGTCGCTCATATTTGGCTCGTCGTGTTAGTGAAGTTCATGGTGAAGTCGGTCCGCACGGTGGACGCGCCGATTTCGCAGACTCGATTTTAGCGCGAATTGCGGAAATGCGGAATGCGTAATCGACGTAATCTGCGGCTGGATTAATTCTGTTATCATGCCCCAAATGTCCACCACTCAAACACAAACAGAAGTCGCTCCAGTTACCGAAATCCGGAAGCACTTCCCGGCTCTCGAGCGCGTCCATAACGGCTACCCCGTCGCGTATTTTGACGGGCCAGGCGGTACACAGGTGCCGCGGTATGTCGTCGAAAAGATGAGCGACTACCTTTATCACCACAACGCCAACACGCACTGGGCGTATCCGACGAGCGCTGAAACTGACGCCGCTCTCGAGCATGCACGCGAAGTCCTGGCTGAGTTTTTGAATGCGTCGCCCACCGAGATCGTGTTTGGCGCAAACATGACGACGCTGACGCTGCATCTGTCCCGCGCGCTCAGCCTGAACTACTCAACATCGGACGAGATCGTCGTCACTGAGTTGGACCATCACGCGAACATCGACCCGTGGCGACGACTGGCAGTCGAACGTGGCGTGACCATTCGCACGGTGAGAATGGACACAGCGACCGGACAGCTTAACTGGGACGATCTCGAACGCCTCATTGGACCGAAAACGAAAGTCCTTGCAATCGGCGCCGCGTCAAACGCGCTCGGAACGATCAACGATCTCGAGAGAGCGATCGAGCTGGCGCACAACGCCGGTGCGCTGGTGTTTGTCGACGCCGTGCACTACGCACCACACGCGCTACTCGACGTTCAGAAGCTCGATTGTGATTTCGTCGGAATGTCGGCCTACAAGTTTTATGGACCACACGTGGGAGTGATGTTTGCTAAGCGGGCGCTGTTGGAAACGATCGATTTTCCGAAACTTGTTCCCGCACCCGATTACGTTCCGGAGAATGCCGAGACGGGTACTCAAAATCAGGAAGGCATGGTCGGCGCGGCCGCGGCAATTGAATTCCTCGCGTCACTCGGCGCCGGATCTAACAACCGCGAACGTCTGCGAAGTGCGTTTACGGGAATGCACTCGCGGAACGCGCAACTATTCGATCGTTTGTGGCAGGGACTCAGTTCGATACCGCGTGTAGTACTTTATGGTTCGCCACCTGATTCGGCGCGCACACCGACAATTGCATTCACGATCGAGGGTTGCACTTCCACTGACGCCGCGCGGCGTCTGGCCGAAAAAGGCCTGTTTTTATCGCACGGTGATTTTTATGCAGCGACTGTGGTGGAGCGACTTGGTCTCGGCCCTGAAGGTTTGATACGAGCGGGCTGCGCTTGTTACACGACCGAAGAAGAGATCGATCGCTTAATCGCGGGCGTTGATGAAATCAGCCAGTAGACCGTACGCGGTGCTTTGTAAGTTTGGGCGGTGAGACACGATTGTCAGTCCCGGAATCGTGTCGAGCTCGAAGTGAATGGCGAGCGAGGTGCCCCGGACACCACCAAGTGGATCGTTGGTCGCGATTTGTTCGGGTCTGACTGAAGCTGTGACCGTGCCGTCCTGATTCACGATTGCGCGTGAGAATAACTTATAAGGTCTGCCATCAGCTCTTGCCGCCTGGAGTGTTGCTGGATCCAACGCGCGTATTCCTTCGCGTCGCACTTCTCCCGGGCGTAGCGGTACGCGCAGAATAACCCGCGCAACCGCGCAAATCTTCATGATCGAATCCCAGCCATCCACGTCGTAGCTCGGATCTGTTTCCGCGACGCCGAGTTCCTGTGCCGTCTTCACGCCTTCCGCAAAACTTCTTCCTGCTTCCATTGTTTCCAGAATGACGTTTGTAGTGGAGTTGAACACGCCGCTAAAGCCACGAACTTTCACTGCGGGCAGAGTTTCGCGAAAGAGAGAGAACACAGGCGCGCTATCGAGCACTGTTGATTCAAACAGCAGTCGTTTGCCTTTTTCGATGGCGAGCGTGTTGAGCTCATCGTAGGCGTAGACGATAGGTCCTTTATTGGCAGTGATCGTATGCGCGCCCGCTTGTAGCGATCGTTTGATGTGATCGATCGCGGGTTGACCTGTTTCGGGATTGAGAGAAGTAGTTTCGAAAACTACGTCTGGACGTGCGCGCGACAACCATTCACTAATGCCGCTCTCGGAAGGAGTGTCGTCACTTCCGGCAAGCAACTTTGACACATCGATCGCGTCGTCGCTGGCGTGCCATCCCATTCGACGCGTCGCGACGCCGGTGATCTCCCACTCGATACCGTAGTTATCGCGCAGCTCTGCTGATTTCGAAACAAGCAGTCGCGCGAGCGCGCGTCCAACATTTCCAAATCCAATGAAGCCAAGTCTGTAACGTTTCATGTATGATTGACACAACTTGCAAGGTTTTAGAATCTTCTTAATAACATGAAACAGTATCATGAGTTACTTAAATCTATACTGAAGAATGGAAGCGAGCAGCGCGACCGCACGGGTGTCGGCACCATCTCACATTTCGGTTTTCAGACGAGATTCGATTTACGCGAAGGCTTTCCCATCGTCACTACGAAGCGAGTTCCCTTTCGCTGGGTCGCGGAAGAGTTGTTCTGGTTCTTGTCCGGCGACACGAGTGAAACGAATCTGCGTGCGCGCGGTGTAGACATCTGGGCCGAGTGGGCCGATGAAGCACACACGGAAAAGTTTGGACGGCGAGCAGGCGATCTTGGACCAGTCTATGGTTACCTGTGGCGTTCGTTTGGAGGAACTTACCCGGAAATGAACGGTGTGGACCAGATCGCTAAGCTGTTGGAACAGATCCGCACCAACCCTGATTCACGCAGACTGATCGTTACCGGTTGGGATCCGAGACAGGCTGATAACGTCGAGCTTCCTCCGTGTCACACGCTCTTTCAATTCAAAGTCGAGAGTGGACGAATCTTGCATTGCCAGCTTTACCAACGCTCGGCTGATGCGTTCCTCGGCGTGCCGTTCAACATCAGCTCGTACGCGCTTCTGACGCATTTGATAGCGCACGTTACGGAGCTGGAAGTGGGCGAGTTTGTTTACACCCTGGGCGATTACCATATTTACAAAAACCATCTCGAACAGGTCGAGCAGCTTTTATCACGCGAGCCTTTCCCGTTGCCGGAGCTCAAGATCAACGATCCGGAAAATGAGTTGCGCGGGCTCGAGGGCTTGTTGGCGGTCAAATACGAGCACCTGAAGTTGATAAATTACAAATCACACGGAAAGATCGCTGCGCCTGTCGCAGTCTGAAAACGAATGATCATCGGCATCGCAGCAGTCGATCGGAAGAATGCAATCGGTAAAGGTGGCAAGCTCCCCTGGCACTACCCATCAGACATGAAATTTTTCCGTGAGACGACTACGGGGCACGCGGTGGTGATGGGGCGGAAGACGTGGCTGACGATTGGCAAGCCACTCAAGGACAGGCTCAACATCGTGCTCAGTCGCGACTCGAGTATCGAGCCTCAGGAGTCGCTGCTTGTGCTGACGGATATCGACTCGGTCATCTCATTCAACAACTCGATCACGACCGATTTGTTTGTGATTGGCGGCGCGCAGATTTACGAAGCGTTCCTGCCACATATCGAGAAGTGGATCATCACAGAAGTGCCGTTGACGGTCAGCGGTGCGGACGTGTTCATGCCAAAGGGATACCTGGAGGGATTTAAAGAGGTCGACTCAAAAGATCTTGGTGAGGGATTAGTCGTGAAGTTTTATGAATAAGCCGCAGATTTTCGCAGAAAATCTGCGGCTTAAAACAACTCGTCCAGCGCTTCATCGACAGACCGCACACCAACAACACGAACTCCCAACAGTCGCTCGAGTCCTGCCACGTTCGACGCCGGCAGAACGATCTTCTTGAACCCGAGCGCCTGCGCTTCGCGCGCTCGCACTGCTGCCTGCATCGCTCCACGCACTTCACCCGTCAGTCCAACCTCTCCAAAAACAGCCGTATGCGGATCGACAACCACGTTCTTAAAACTCGAAACAATCGCCGACAAAACCCCCAGGTCAGCCGCCGGTTCATCCACTTCCAACCCACCGGCAATATTTAAAAACACATCATCACCCGTCAGTTGTAACCCTACTCGTTTCTCGAGCATCGCAATCAACAACGCAACCCGATTCTGGTCCAACCCCTGCGTCATGCGTCGACCCGTTCCATACTTCGTCCCCGACACGAGCGCCTGAATCTCAACCAGCAAAGGCCGGGTGCCTTCCATGCACGCCGTCACGATCGATCCCGCAACGTTCTGCGGCCGTTCCTGCAAAAACATCTGCGAAGGATTCGCCACGGGCATCAGCCCCGAACCCGTCATCTCAAACACGCCGATCTCATTCGCCGCGCCGAAACGATTCTTGACTGCTCGCACGATACGATGGTTGTGATGTCGTTCGCCTTCGAAGTAGAGGACCGTATCAACGATGTGCTCGAGGATCTTTGGACCAGCTATCGACCCTTCCTTCGTGATGTGACCGATCAAGAAGATCGGAATACCGCGATTCTTGGCGAGCAGAAGAAACTGGTGCGCAACTTCCCTCACCTGCGAAACCGATCCCGGTGCGGATTCGATCACACCGGAAAACAAAGTCTGAATTGAATCGACGATGATGGCGCCGGGTTTCAGCCGCTCGACTTCGTCAATGACCTTTTCGAGATTGGTTTCGGGTAGGAGATAGACGTTCTTCGCCGTAATTGAAAGCCGCTCGCCGCGAAGCTTGATCTGGCGTTCCGATTCTTCACCGGAAACATAGAGGACGATCGTTCCGGCGCCACTCAGTTTATCCGCGACTTGAAGCAGCAGCGTGCTCTTGCCGATGCCTGGATCGCCGCCGATGAGTACGAGCGTGCCCGGAACGATCCCGCCACCGAGAACGCGATCGAACTCAGTGACGCCCGACGGAACGCGAACGTCGTCCTGCGATTCGATCTCGGTGAACGCGACTGCCGTGACTTCGCGAAGTTTGAAGCCGTTTCGCCCGGCAGACTTGCGCGCAGGCTGCGCCTTTTCTTCGACGAGCGAATTCCACTCGCCACATTCAGGACACTTGCCCAGCCACTTGCCGGACATATACCCACAACTCTGGCAGACGAACGTTGTTTTCACAGGATTCACAAGGTGTAATCCTGAAAAATCCTGTAAATCATGTCAACAACTCTTTCACGTTTTCAGTGGGACGTCCGAGCACAGCCCGCTCGCCGCGTTCCACGATTGGCCGCTGAAGCAAGTCAGGATGTTCGATCATCAACCCGATCAACTCCGTATCGCTGAACTTGTCTTCAGCCAATCCCAGCTCTTTGTAAATGGGCTCACCCTTACGCAAAAGGTCGCGCGGCTTGAGATTCATCTTGCGAACCAGTTCGGTTAACTTCTTACGACTCAAAGGCGCCGTGTAGTAATTGACCTTCTCAAACGAAATGCCGCTCTCACGGAGCAACTTGTCCATCTCGCGACATTTCGTTCAAGTCGGTTTTTCGTAAATCGTAATCTTGTCTGCCATCTTCTACGGGAATATCCCCCTTACGCTCGTTGCTTCAACCACTCTGCCGACCGCGAGAATGTATGCTCCGGTTCGCATGTCGGTATTGTGACGCTTTGCCGTTTCGTGCACCTGATTGAAGGCCGTGTTAATCGTCTGCTCGAGTGTGTCGTTGATCTGTTTCTCTGACCAGAAGAACGAATACTGGTCCTGCACCCACTCGTAATAGCTAACAGTGACTCCACCGGCATTCGCGAGAATATCAGGTATGAGCAAAACTCCCTCGTCGTCCAACACGCGATCGGCGCCCGGTGTCGTTGGTCCATTCGCGAGTTCCGCAATGATTTTGGTCTTGACCTGGCCGACAGTGCTGAGCGTGATTGCGTTCTCGAGCGCGGAGGGCAGGAGAATGTCGCACTCGATCCCGATCATATCCTCAGGACTCATCTCTTTCGTGCCACTCAATCCAGCCAGGCATTTTGTTTCTGCTTTGTGTTTCAACGCTTCTGCCACGTCGATCCCACTTTCGCAGTAAACGCCGGCTTTCGAGTCGCAAGCGGCGATGACTTTCGCGCCATCCTCCGCAACGAGTCGTGCGATGTTTGCACCCGCGTTTCCGAAACCATGAACTACGACGCGCGAGCCGTTCAAGCTCATGCCTTTCACGCGGCATGCCTCACGCAACGCGTAGAGACAACCGCGAGCTGTTGCTTCCGCGCGTCCCTGAGAGCCGCCGAGCGAGATCGGTTTACCGGTAACGACGCCGAGTTCTGTGTGTCCACGCACCATCGAGATCGTGTCCATGATCCACGCCATCGTCTGTTCGTCTGTGTAAACGTCAGGCGCGGGAATGTCACGATCCGGACCAATGATTGGCGCGATCTCGAACGCGTAGCGCCGTGTGAGCCGCTCGAGTTCGTTTTGCGAAAGGCTCTTCGGATCGCAAATTACGCCGCCTTTGCCTCCGCCGTAAGGTATGCCGACAGTCGCGCACTTCCACGTCATCCACGACGCGAGTGCCTTCACTTCGTCGAGTGTTACGTTCGGGTGATACCGAATGCCGCCTTTGGCTGGACCACGCGCAATGTTGTGTTGCACACGATAACCCTCGAACACCTGCACGTCGCCGCCGTCCATCTTCACGGGAATAGAAACGATTAACTGCCGCTTCGCATTTTCCAAAACGCGCCGCATTGACGGCGCGAGCTCTAAATAATCTGCTGCCCTGTTGAACTGCTGTTTAGCGATTTCGAACGGATTAAGTTCTTCCTTGAAAGCCTTTTGGGTCGCCATGCAATTCTCTGCTCCTGGAAAAGGTGTGGGACTGAGAGCGGGGTAATCCTAAGGGCTGCGCGAATATGTTTCAAGCGACGCTGGAACTGTTGGACCTGAGCCGGTGTCTAAACCCGCCGAGTAAGCTCCCGCGACCCGAAGGCACCGGCAACGACGGAGGAACTCGATGTTTAATAACCTGATTGAATCCAGCTCGCATCTCCAGGAGTTCAAGCGACGCGGATCGTTTCTGCTGTTTACGACAGCAACTTACCTGGTGCTTTTTGTGATCACCGGAGTGGCCAGTATTTATGCATATGACGCGCACCTTGAAAGTCAAAGCACCGAATGGGAGATCACGTTTATGCCGGTGGTGCCCCCAGAGGCAGCGCCACCAGAAACTAGAAATCTTGTTCGTCCTGCGTCGACCTCAGACCGGACACCAACTCAGTCAATACGCACGCAGTTAATTGCCAGCGTCGAAAACCCAAATAAGGTTCCCGACAACGTCGGAACCGTTGCGATAGACATACCACCCGCGACCTCGAAATCTATCATCGGCGCTACGAACGAAGAACCTCCAGCGCCGGCTGGAAGCAAGGGCGGTGTTATTGGAGGCTCGGGCAACACACCGGTTGTGAGTATCACTGAGCCACCACCGCCGCCACCACCTGCCCCCGCGCCAGTCGTGCCGAAGCTTGTCAGAATGTCAGAAGGCGTGTTGAAGGGGAACGCTATCTCATTGCCGAAACCCATTTATCCGCCAATCGCCAGGCAGATAGGCCTGCAGGGATTGGTAACGGTGCAGATACTGATCGATGAAGAGGGGAGAGTCGTTTCGGCCAAGGCCATCTCGGGCCACCCTTTGCTAAATCACGAGGCAGAAAAAGCCGCCATGCAAGCCCGGTTCACGCCGACAAGGCTAAGCAATCAACCAGTGAAGGTCTCAGGAGTGATCAGTTACAACTTCGTAAAGCAGTAGACGTGTGACCTGCCCCGAAAGAGGTACGGAAGTCGATCGCTTCCGTACCTCTCCCTCCCATCTATTGTGTCTCTTTTGTGCCTTTTTGTGGCCCTAGATCGATCGGCACCACTGATCGATCTCGTTCATCGCGTTCTCGTAGATCTGCTCCTGCGGCACACCGAATTTCTTCGGAGCTTTGAACGAATGGTCGCCGCCTTCGATCGGATAGATCTTTGCGGCGGGTCGAAGGTTCGTGATGTAAGGCTGGATCTCGTCGGGTGTTCCGAGCGCGTCGCGTGTACCCTGCACGAACAACATCGGTTTGCCCACGCGTTCGAGATGTTCTACGCGAAGCTTTGTCGATTGGCCCGGCGGGTGAAGCGGATAGCCGAGGAAAACTAAACCAGCAACTTCACTATGAAACGGCTCTTTCTCTTCAGCCGCGATCACCTGTGACGCAATTCGCCCGCCCATCGACTTTCCACCGACGACGAGTCGATTGTTTTTCAGTTTCTTATGCTTGAGTGCTGTTTCGAGTACTGCACGAAAGCACGCTTCCAACTTCGGTTTCTGATCGGGAACCGAGCGTCCCTGCTCCATGTAGACGAAGTTGAACGTCATCACGTCGAGACCGCGCGACGCGAGGCCATTCGCAAACATGCGCATGAAACCACTCGTCTGGTTCGCGCCTGCGCCGTGGCCCAACACGACAGTTAAACCGGCGCGGTTCTTTTTTGCAGCCGCATAAAGAAGCGCCGTCACTTCCTCTTTTTCGTTGACCTTGACGGTCAGTTGCTCCGAGTCGTCTGCCATTTTCGCGATCGCTTAGACTTCTTTCACCAGCATTGCGAGCGCATCCTGCAACTCGTTCTTGAATCTATTGCTGACGCCTTGTTGAACGTTCGGAGAACTCCTGGAGAAGTAGGCGAGATTACCGTCGGCCTTCTTTTTACCGCGCTCTGCGTAGATGGCGCGAATCAGAAGTTCATCGTACTTGGGATCAGTTGTCGGGCAGGACACATTGGAGCAGGCCCGGTGCACAATAGGCGTTCCCGGTCCATGCTGTACAGCAGTGGACCAAACGACGTTCTGCAAAGCGCCGCTCCTGGTGTTCACGTCAAGCTTGTCGTCAGCGAGTATCTTTGCAACCAGCAGGTCGTAATGCGTCTTTTTAATGTAGGCATGCTGCGCCGCCTGAAAAGCGTCTGTTTCATCTGCGGCGATGCGTTTCCAGACTGCGGTGAACGGCGACGTTCCCGCAGTCAGGTTCCGAAAGTCCTGAAGCCAGCGAAATCCTGCCTGGGTCACAAACCGCGTGGGCACGCCCATTTTCGAGGCCATCTGGTAAGAACCGTAAGAAACACCACCGGGGTCGCCTGCACCGGACGAGACTGTGCCGGGTCCTCGACCACCAGTTTCGTACTTCGCAGACAGTTTTCCCAGTTCCTCCGCGATCGCTTTTCCGATGGCGCCAATCGCGGGAGCGGCGGAAGATGTTTCAACAGGACTTGGAGCAGAAATTGGTTTGGGCTTCCTGCTCGGGAGCGGTCTGGTGTTCTCGGTCGTCGCCTCGTTTGGCACATTGATCACATCGCCCACTCTGATTTTGTTCGGATCTTTTACTTGTGGATTAGCCTGGAGTAACTGCGCCAACGTAACCCCATTTCGCATCGCGATTTTTGAGAGCGTATCTCCAGCCCGTACGGTATAAGTCATCCCTGACGTCTCCTTTTATTAGCCGGCACCGCAAACATTGAACGAATCGTTTGCGGCTTTTGTGAAGGGTTTGAATAGTATTAAAGGCTTCGACGCGGAGTCAATAATTGCTCAGGTATAAACTCTCGGTACGCGCTCGGACACACCACAAGTCACCTCGTACGAAAGTGTTCCCGCGATGCGCGCGAGGTCTTCCGCAGTGATTCTGAGCTCCTGGCTTTTCGTTCCCAGCAACATCACCTCATCGTCGATCTCCACACCGGGAACATTCGTGACGTCGATGAGTGTCAAATCCATCGATACTCGCCCTACGACCGGCGCATACGTGCCACGCACGATGACATCAGCGCGATTTGAAAGCCCGCGCATGTAGCCGTCGTGATAGCCGATGGGCAGGGTCGCGATTAAGCTCTTGCGCGAAGCTTCGAACGTGCAGCCGTAGCCAATCGTCTCGCCCGGTGGCACCCACTTCAACAAACTAATGCGTGAATGCAGAGACATCACCGGCAGTAGCTCAGCATTTGAAGTCGAAGGCGGCAGAACATCGCGCCACAAGCCGTACAGCACGCCACCCGGCCGCACCATATTTCCCCAGGATTCACGATGACCAAAGACGCCCGCGGAGTTTGCAAGGTGTAGATGAGTCGGACGGTAGCCGTGATCGCGAAAGAGTGCAACCGCGTCGTCGAAACGTTGGATTTGATCGCGTGTCAGGGGTTGGCACGATGCGTCGTCAGCCGCAGCGAGGTGACTCATGAGTCCATCGATTCGCACGTTGCGAAATGGTTCGAGCGTGGCAACGAATTCGCTCAATTGATCGAAGCGAACTCCGAGCCGGCCCATGCCGGTGTCAACTTTGACGTGAACGTCAGCGACGACACCGGCGTTCGCAGCAGCGCGGTTTAGCGCCTCAATCATGTCGACACGGTAAACAACCGGCGTCAATCGTTGCTGGACGCAGAGTGCAGCTTGTCCCGGCCAGTAACCTCCGAGACAGAGCACTGGCTGCGAGACCCCCGACTCTCGCAATTCAACTCCCTCTTCGGGAAGCGCAACACCGAACCAATCTGCGCCTTCCTTCGCGAGCCTGCGGACACACTCGACCGCTCCATGCCCGTACGCATTTGCTTTGACAATGGCCATGACGCGAGCCGCCGGACTCACCCGTTCCCTGATCTTTTTGAAGTTCGCAGCGAGGTTATCGAGATCGATTTCCGCCCACGTCGGCCGCCGAGGTTGCTGGTTGTCTAAATGAGACATGCAGGTAGTTTAACTGTAGGTTGGACTTTCGCCGAATGTGTTACACTGCCCTCAACCTCGATTTAAAGGAGAAATCGATCCTCATGATGAGCAATGAAGAATTCGACAGAAGAATGGAGTTTTTTCTCAATCGGCAAGCCCAGTTTAATGCTGAGATGCAGAAGCTCCAGGAATCTCAGAAAGAACTGCATAAAACCACGGAAGCGACCGCAGAAGGGCTGAAGGAGCTTAGAACCCTGGTTTACGAGGGGTTTAAGATTAGCGCCGAGCGTTTTGAGGTTGTCTCCCGGAACTTCGAAGTTGTTTCCGAGAAGTTCAACCATACAGACGACAGGATTAATGCTCTGTTCAGCAATACAGACGCCAAAATTAATGCACTGGTCGATTCCCAGATACAAACCGAAGAGCTCGTTCGGAACATCGGCGTGAAACTCGATCGTCACTTGAACGAAGATCATAACGGCCGCCGAAACCCTAACACTTCCTAGCAAAATCCTACCTGTACCCCGACAGAGAGGACTTATGAAAATCTTTATCACTCTGTTCCTCGCGGTTCTGTGTGTTTTTCCGAACGGCGTTACAGCGAAAGTCTACCCTCAATCCCGAGATAGCTGGCGCAGCGTTCGCACCAACCACCTCTTCGTCATCGGTAACGCGGAAGCTGAAAAGCTGCGCCAGGTCGCGGTGTGGCTGGAATTTTTTCATCGCGCGTTTGGGCGAATAGTCTCGCGCAACGTTATTGATTCATCTGTGCCCACGACGGTGATCGTTTTTAACGACGACGCATCGTTCCGCCCCTTCAAACCACTCTACCAGGGCCGTCCGGCGAATCTCGCAGGGTTCTTCCAACCCGGCGACGACGTCAACTACATCGCGATCTCACTCGATCCGGGCGACAGAGATCCGTTCAGCACGGCCTTTCACGAATACGTTCACCTGCACGTCAAGGACAACATTCCGGGCGCGCCGCTGTGGTTGAACGAAGGTCTCGCCGAGCTCTACGGCTCGTTACAATTCTCCGGGAACGAAGCTCTTTTGGGTGTGCCACTCCCCTACGCCCGTTATTTGCGCCAGCATGAACTGCTACCTCTGAACACACTATTTTCGATCGGCACTAACTCCGACCACTACAACGAGGACGACAAGACCGGGATCTTTTATGGACAATCGTGGGCGCTGGTCCATTACCTCATGCTCGGAGATCGCAACCGGCAGAATCAGTTCAAGAGCTTCCTCAATCGAATAAGCCAGGGCGACACTTCCGCGAAGGCGTTAGAAGGAGCGTTTGGCGCGAGCCTCGATGTAATCGAGCAGGAATTCAATGCTTACGTTCGGCGCGGTGATTTCGCACCGCAGCGCCTTGGCGGTGTCGACGATCCACAAACCACTGCCTACACCGCGATGCAGCGCACGTCGCTCTCCGAAGGCGAAGCGAATTATTACCTCGGAGATCTTCTGCTGCACATCGGTCGCCAGGGCGATGCCGAACGCTACTTCAAACAAGCCATCGCGATCGAGCCCGGTTTTGTCCCGGCGCATGAAGCGCTCGGCATGCTCTCGGTACACCAACGCCGTTACGCTGACGCGAAGAAGTATCTTGAGAAAGCCGTTTCTTCCTCCCAGAACCACCTGATTCACTACTTTTACGCTTATGTCCTGAGCCGCGAGGGAGTGTCTCCAGCCGGAAAGATAAGCGGATACTCGCGGGAAAGTGCCGCAGTCATGCGCGAACATCTACTGCATTCCATCAAGCTCACGCCAAATTACGCTCCGTCTCATTACTTACTGGCAGTCGTAAATTTCGTTGCCGACGAACGACTCGACGAGGCACTCGAGATGGTCCAGCGCGCAAGACAACTCGCGCCTTCAAAGACGAGCTATGCGTTGTTGCAGGCACAGATCCAAATGCGGCGTTCGGATGCCGCGGCTGCGCGCCAAATTCTCGAGCCACTCACGCGCGACTCCGATCAGTCCGTGCGAACTGATGCGCAAGAGCTACTCGAGTCGTTGAGTGGGACTGCGGGATCAAATCGAACTAAATCCACCAGTGGCCCTGCGGTCAGTAGTGCGATGATTTCAGAACCTGAAAAGACCGGTTCCTCTCGCATGCTGGGTGGCGAATCGGGTAGCGTGACAATCAATGATGGTCGAACGATCAATAACTCAGGTTCGCTGCCGACGGTTGATGAAGTCCTCGAGCGCTACATAAACGCTCTCGGTGGCGCCGCTGCGCTCAAAGCCTTGAACAACCGCGTAATCAAAGGGACGACGGACATCGTTGGTCACAGCCGAGGCGAACCGTTTGAGATGTACGAACAGGCGCCGAACAAGGTGTTGTATGTATTTCATGAACAAGGACAGACAACCAAAGTCGGTTTCAATGGACGAATCGGGTGGGACTTAGACAAATCTACCCGCGTGAGGATGTTGAAGGGGGCGGACCTGGCGCAGCTCCAAGTCGACGCTTACTTTTCCCGCCCGCTGGAAATAAAGAAGAACTTCGCGAAGGTAACGCTCGCCGGCATGAGCAAGATCGGCTATCGAGATGTTTACGTGATGGACCTGCAACACGCGACGGGAGCCGTCGCTAGAATGTACCTCGACGCGCAAACATTCTTGCTGGCGCGCTCAAATACAATGCGAAGGTGGGGAACCGTTTCCGCGGCGGTTGAGATCTATTACGACGATTGGCGTGAGGTGGACGGAACAAAACAGCCTTTCAGCATGACTTATAGCTTTCCCAAACTAACAGTAAGCGCCAACATCAAAGAGATCCGCCACAACGTCGCGCTTGATCCGGCGATCTTCGACCCACCTAAATAATCTTCACTTGGACGAGGTCAGTACCACCTGCGGTAGCG
>JBIOUJ010000265.1:0-31520 GCA_044867025.1 Pyrinomonadaceae bacterium
CGCTACCGCAGGTGGTACTGACATTTATCCAAGTGCAACTCCCCGACTTTACGGCAAAGCCGAACCGCCGGACCGCCGTGTACGCGGTACGCAAGTGTATATCTCTGTGCCACAATGAGTTCCGGAATCTCAGTAGAATTTCCTAGGGAATTTGTCTGTTTTTGAGACCTGTTTACCTCGTATCCGATCCGGTGATGTTCTTGTTGAGCGTTCAATCAACTCAAAATCCTCATAAATCGTAGTAAATACATTACTTAGCTAACAGCTTCCGGCGCCGCAAAGTTGCGGCACGGGCGTTGTAGAACAACTAGGCGTCGGGGACGGTGGGACGACCCCGACGCGGCAACCCCTCTTTCTCTTTTGGAGCACATAACGACAATGATTAACCTCGTTTCAGCAGCGACTTCAGTTCCGAAGAACGTCTTCAAGACGACGGAGCTGGTGGGAAGTCTCATGCATAAACTCTCACCTGAGCTAATCAACACAATTAGCGGACTCGGCGTGGACCAGCGCTACTCAGCACTGGAAAACTATCCAGACTTCCTTTGCGGTAAACCAAAAATTGCAACCAGTTCCACGACGGAACTCGCCGTCGCGGCCACCGAGCGTTGCATTCACGAATGGGGCGGAGATCCGAACCGTATCGGTCTACTGATAGCCGCCACCAACACACCCGACCAGATGTTGCCCTGCCTGGCCTCGGAAATCATGGGGAAAACGCACGGTTTGCTTTCCCGCTCTCTCCGAACGGTCGGCATGCAGGCTCAGGGCTGCTCTGTATTACTCAAGTCAATCGAGGTGGCCCAGTGGTATCTCGCGGCCAACCCCGGACAACTCGCAATCGTGGTCATGGCCGAGGTTCACACTCCTTTCGCAGCGCCACTACTGCGAGAGGAGTATTGCGGCTACCGCGAAATCCTCAAGCTGCGGAAAGATCGTAGACTTGACGTCAGTCAATTCGAACAGCAAAAACTGGATACGACCTTCGTGATTCAATCAATGCTTTTCGGCGACGGCGCTGTGGCACTGTTGCTCGGCACTGAAGAAGGGAAACCGGCGTTTGGGCCAATCTCACACCTGACCAACGATCAGCCCAACGACATGAACCTACTCACGATGACCAGCAACAGCTCACATCCGTTTCTCAAAGGCAGGCCGCAGTATTTCATGCAGCCGAACGTTCCGATGCGTGGCGCACACTACGCCGTAACCACGGTCAAGAACGTGCTTCAGCATCCGGATTCACCGGTATCCGATCTGGCCCAAGTGGATGACTGCCTGATTCATACCGGCAGCAAGAAGATTCTCGACGGTGTTTGCTCGCAACTCGACCTGAACCCCGAGTCGGAAAAAGTGCACGGCTCGTACCAGGTGCTCGAGCGTTACGGCAATCTATCGAGTGCTTCGACTGGTTTTATGCTGGCTGAGAAGGATGAATGGTCTGGTCCGGCAATGGTGGTGGGCTTTGGAGTTGGTTTCGCTGCCAGTGCTGGAATCATGCACTTCAACTAGTCACGCAACGACGTCCTGAAGCTCGCGATTTCTCGCCAGCGCGTTGAGCGTGGATCCGACCTGCGCAAAGTCGAATGGTTTGCCAATGATCGCGTCGACTAAATCCTCTTCACCGGATGGCGGCGCGGTTGTTGGTCCATAACCTGTCACGAGCACGATTCGGACGTTGGGCCAATCCTTGCGAATCATTCGCGCAGTTTCCCAGCCGTCCATCTCCGGCATCGCCAGGTCAGTAAATACAAAATCAAAATTTCCCGAACGCATTTTCTGCACAGCTTCGAGTCCGCCGCCCGCGAGCTCCACTTTGTGACTCACAGCGACGAGCATCTCCGCAAGTGTTTCTCGCACTGGTTGCTCGTCATCCACGACGAGAATTCGCAGACCGGTTGTTCCCGCAACTGTTCCCGACAAATCTCTTTCCGTTGTCTCCGCCATCGCAGCCGGCAGCTCGATAGTGAAGTTAGTTCCCTTGCCAGGTTCCGAAGCAACGCTGATAGATCCTGAATGACGTTCGATAATGCTGTAGCTGACTGAGAGGCCCAACCCAGTCCCTTGTGCGCCTTTCGTCGAGAAGAACGGTTCGAAAATTTTCTGCCGAACGTCTTCCTGCATGCCCATTCCGTTGTCGCTGAAATGCAGTTGCAACCGCGCGTCGACGCGGCGACACGTGATTAACAACCGTCCTCCCTTCGGCATTGCATCGACTGCGTTCACGATCAGGTTGACGAAAACTTCGCGCAGTTCAGATGCGCTGCCGTACGTGAAGTGACCTGCCGCCGTATTCAGTTTGACGTCGTATTCCAACCCGCGAACACGCGCCTCGTTCTGCCAGCGCGTTCTGGTGATCTCGACTGCGTCGTTCAACAGGCCGCCAACGTCTACCAGTTCGAATTCCTTAACTGCCGACTTGCGCGCGAACGTTTGAATTCTGCGCACGGTCGCCGCAGCGTCCTCAGCAGCGGTTTGAATGATGTCGAGATTACGGACCAACGCAGGATCGTTGACTTGCCGTCGCAGCAGTTGCGCACGACCGAGGATCGCAGCGAGAGAATTATTGAAGTCGTGAGCCACACCCGAAGCGAGTTGTCCGAGCGCGCGCAGCTTATCGGCTCGCGCTGCACGTTCACGCTCTTCCTTCTGCTCGGTGATGTCACGCGCAATGCCCAGCACACCGGTTGTTCGACCTTCGACGACGAGCGGCGAGTTGTCTACGCGTGCATATCGCAATTGACCGTCATGCGCGAAATAGCGCATCTCGTATGTCTGCGGTAATCCGGTCAACGCGGCATTGATCTTTTCTCGCACCAACTCACGATCTTCTTCATAGACCATCGCGAGCAATGGACGGCCGATGAAGTTATTGCGTTGAAACCCAAGACCTTTCAATGTTGCAGAATTGCACCACTTGAAATTGCCTTCGGGATCGACAGCGTAGATAGACTCGCGAGCGCTCTCGAGAATATTCGTCAGCAACGATTGGTGTTCGCGCGCGACGGCCTGGACCTTCCGCAGGTCGGAAAGATCGCGCGCCGTGCAGACGACGCCTTGTGCTTTGTCGTTCTCGTCGAGCACCGGCTCGATCGTGACCAGCAGCGGTCGATTGAGGCGCGTCGGCGTGATTTCAATCGTGACGCTGCGACGTGTTTCGAGTGCTTTCTCCACCACGCAAGCTTCGTCTTCTTCACGCGTCCGCAGAATGTCGCAACATTTCTTTCCGAGCAGCAGTTTCGGATGAAGCGCTTCCATCGCCGCACCCGCCCGATTCACGCGTTTCAGCTCGCCATTGCCGTCGAAGATAAAAATACCGTCAGACATCGCGTCGAAAGTCGTTTCCCACTCGGTCTTTCCACGCGCGACCATTGTAAACAACTCGGCTTGCGCGATACCGATCACGAGTCGTTCTGCCATCGCTTCAACCAGCGACAGTTCGTCTTCCGTCCACACGCGTTTGCGATCGTTTTGATAGATGCACAGCGACCCGCGGAATTCACCTTTGATGAACAGCGGATAATGGATCTGCGATCGGACTTCGAACCGCTCCGCGCGCTCGCGCACGTAGTCACGCAAGGCGGGTGTGTCATCGTCGTCGTAGTTTAAGGTGTCGTCGATGATGAGTGGTTGACCTGAACACGAGATCCGGCAGCCGATCGGATCATCGCTATCGACCACGCCGTTGTCGATATGTTTGACGCCGGGCGCGAGATATTCGTATTCAAGCGCCTCGTCGACGCCCTCGGTGTTGTACAAGCAGAGTTGAACTCGCGACACGTCCAGCGCAAGCCCGAGTTCACGTGTGGCGGTACTGAGAACTTCCGGCAAACGCAAGGAAGCGCGAATCGCCATCGTCAAGCGGTTGACCAGCGCTTCGCGAATGGATGTGGCTTCGGCCTTCTGATACAACTCGGCTTGCCGGATCGCGATGCCTGTTTGATCGGCAACAGCTTTCGCGAGCGCGATGTCAGCAGCACTCCACTCTCGCACTTCTTTGGTCGTCGAGAGCGCGAACGCCGCGGGAAAGTCATCCGCGACCTTGATGGCCACGTACATAATCGACCTTACATCCGCTTTCGAGAGGATTTTCTCGTAGACGTCTGTGATGCGTGGATCGTTCGCAGCATCTGAAAAAGGCAGAACGCCGTTCTGGTCAAGGCCCGAGATCAGGTATTGCAGATGGCCCATCGAAAAATCTGTCGCCGCAGGCTCAACGCCGTCAGCGTGATACTCGGCGACGTTCGTGACGCACTTCCTGCGGTCGTCTTTCATGAACAACGAACAGCGATCCACACTCAGATACGAACCCAGCTCTCTTACGGCCGTCTTGTAAATCTCGAGTGGATCCAGCGAACAACGGATGGCTTGAGAAATGCGAAGAATCATCGCCTCCCGCTGGGCCTGTTGGGCCAATGCTTCTTCAGCCCGTTCCGTATGCTTGCGCTCAGTCAGGTCGCGCGCGATTCCCTGAACACCAACCGGCTTTCCGTCGCTGAAAATCAGACGCGTACTAACCTCGAGTCGAACGCGTCGTCGTTCCTTCGAGATGATGTCGATTTCATAAACCGTCGAGACTTTTTCGCTGGCCTTGCGAGCGATCATTTCGCGCGCCAGGTTCAGATGTTCCGGTGCGATCACATCCGCGACGTTCAACTTCGCCGCCTCTTCTCGCGAGTAGCCGGTTATGCGTTCGCCGGTGCGATTGAGTGAAGTGAAATTACCCTGGAGGTCGTGTGTGTAGATGATGTCGTTCGCGTTTTCGAAAAGCTCGCGGTAGCGCTCTTCACTCTCTTTGATTGCTTTTTGGATCCGGTTACGCTCGACCAGTCGCGCGACTTTTACCAGCAGCTCCTCGTTTCGGAACGGCAGATCGAGGTAGTCATCGGCGCCAGCAGTTAGACCCTCGATACCCGCGTCCTCAGAGGCTATCAGGCCGCTGATCAGAAGAACGGGGATGAAGGCGGTGCGTGGGTCCTCTTTGAGGCGGCGGCAGAGTTCGAGACCGCCGACGCGCGGCATCACGACGTCGCTGACTACCACGTCGGGCTCGAACGACTGGGCCAGATCTATGGCTTCGGCGCCGTCCAGGGCGGTTGCGACCTCGTAACCCTCGAGATTGAGGAGGTCCAACAGGAGGTCGCGAATTTTCCGGTCGTCATCGACGATCAGGACGCGGCCCCGGTCTGAGGTGCTGATGCTCATCTGTTTTCGGACGTTGAGTAAGAAAACCTCGGGAGGTACAAATTGGAGATTTGGTGGAGTTCTTACAGAGCCCAGGCGGTTGCGTGGGCCCGGAGAGTATAACAGTTTTGGCGAAAGTTTGTCACCGGAAGGATTTAGCCGCGGCTAAATACTCTGCACCAATTTACCGGTCCTGGACGCGTTTGCGCGTGGCTGGGTCGGCGCCCGTGGTCTTGGCGAAGTAGCCGCTGCGGTAATTAAGTTTTAGGTCTTTCTGCTTCAGACCGGGATTTATCACCTGGATTTCGATACGGCGGTATGACCCATCGCGGGCCTTGTTTTGAGGCGAATAGGCCACCAGATACTGCTCGCGGAGGTCCCGCTGAATCTGGGTAAATGCGTCGTTCAGGTCTCGTTCGTGACGTGGGAAGTAGGCGCGGCCACCCGTTTTCTCCGCCATTTTTCTCAAAACACCCTCGTCAACATTGAACGAGTAGCGGTCGCCAATCCCGATCGCGTAGATGAGCGCGTCGGCCTTCTGTGCACGCTCAATGGCCTCGTGGATCTTCATGCGGCTGCTTGTGTCGACGCCGTCAGTCAACACGATGATTGCGCGTCTCGTGTGCTCCGCCGAGGTCATGAGCAACTCCTCAGACGTAGCCCAAACGGCGTCCCAGATGGCCGTCGATCCGGCGAGACTCTGGTTGGTCCCGGAAATCGGAGGCGTCCCGTTCACGACGACACCGCCGCCGACATAGCCTGAAGGCGGAACAAACTCGACACGATCGATCGCTCTTCGCAGCCGTTCCAAACTGCCCGTGAAGCCTTGTTCGAGAGTTGTTTCACCAGTGAACGACAGGATGGCGGCTTCATCCTTGTTTGCTCTCAAAACGCTTTCGAGGAACGCGCGTGCGGCGATCTTTTCGTCCGGAAGCGTCCGTTCTTCGGAAGCGCTCGTATCGATGAGTATCGCGATCGACAGCGGAAGATCGATGTTCTGTTGGAACGTAAAAATCTCCTGCGGCTGCCCATCTTCCAACACGCGAATGTCTTCGGCCTTGAGGTCGCTGACGAACCGTTTGTTCTTATCGGCGGCGGTAAAGAAAATGTTCGTGAGATTGGTTTCGACCTTGATTACTTCATCAGAGTCCTGCGGCAACTCTTCGCGCGTGCGCGGCGTTGGTGACGGTGAGGGGGTTTGCGATTGCGATTGCGATTGTGATGCAACTGAACTCCGCCCTGCGTGTCCTGCGCACAGGACCACGACAACGAAAACCAAAACCAGTAACGGGCGAATAGTGTTGCGGTATTGCATCTTATTTCCAACTTCCTATGGCAGTACGCTATCAGCGATCGCTTTGTAGCCTCGCTTCGTTCTCACCTTCAGTTCTCCACGTCGATCGGCAAGCTTGACGTCGATCTTGCGGAACGTCCCGTCATACTGCTTGTTTGTCGGATTGTATGTGACCAGATACTGCGCACGGAGCTCTTTCGATATTTTCGTGAACGAACGCTCGAGCGAAAGCATGTCGCCGGTGAAAAATGCCATCCCACCAGTTTCTTCGCAGAGCGTTTGCAGATCGCGGTCGCCCTTGTCGGCTACTTGTCCCGCTTCGACGCCAGGCACTGTCGCGATGAACCCCGCCTTCGTCGAGATGGCAAAGATCGTGGTCTCAGTTCGTTGCGCGATATCGATCGCGTCTCGAAGGTTCGCACGGCTATAAGTGTCGTCGCCGTCTGTGACGATCAGCAACACGCGACGACCGGAAACCGATCTCATCTTTTCATCGGAGAATTGCCAGACAGCATCGTAGAGCGCAGTCTGTTTGCCCATCTGTTTCACGCTGAAGACGGCTTTGTCGAGAAGATCGAGTCTATCGGTAAAGTCTTGTCGCAAGTTGATCGCATCGTCGAACGTCGCAAACAGCACGCGGTCTTTGCGCGGCTTCACGACAGTATGAATGAAGTTCATCGCAGACTCTTGCTGGAACTTCAGTTTACCGGCAGTGGAAGGCGACGTATCCATCAACACCGCGATATAAAGCGGTGTCGTCAACGAGAGATCGTCCGAGAACGTCTCAATCGTCTGCGGTACTTTGTCCTCCATAATCACGAAGTCATCCTTCGTGAGTCCGGGTACAAACTGGCCTTTCTTGTCAGTGACGGTGATTGGCAATCGTACGCGCCGGATGAGAATCCTCTCCGTGCCCTGTTGAGTTTGCTCTGGCGTCGGGCTCGGCGACGGCTTTGGCTTTTGCGCAAACAAGACGACCGCGCCGGCAGTAACAATCAGAACAGCCGACAAACATTTGAATAAAAACCGTGTTACAGCTACTGACATGCGATATGGATTATGGTCGGGAGCTGACCGCAGTCTTGAGACCGGCGGTTCGATGCGTTCGAACCCGAACCTGTTGCCCTTTCTGTTATTTACTCCGCGAGATTCGCAGAGTGCTACAATGCGCGCGAACAACCAACTTAAGTCGCGCAAGTAATTCACTTCATGCCCGACAGTTCCAACAGCCAGAATTCAGCCACCACGAATCCACTGCCTGAGTTCATCGCTCATTATCGCATCTTACGCAGGCTCGGCAAGGGTGGGATGGGCGAAGTGCTGCTTGGTGAAGACACGAAACAGCATGCGCGAAAGGTGGCGCTGAAGGTTTTACCGCAGGAACTGACCCGATCCGAGAGCCGCTTGCGTCGTTTCAGACAAGAGGCGCGCGCAGTCCTGGCGCTCAATCATCCGAACATCCTGACCGTCTTCGAGATCGGCGAAGCCGACCACAGCTACTATATCGCCACGGAATACATCGAAGGCGAGACGCTGCGTCATTGTCTCTGGCGTGGTCCATTGAAGCTTGACGAAACGATTGGCGTCGCAATTCAAGTCGCGATGGCGCTCGAAGCAGCGCATGCGGCCGGTATCGTGCACCGCGACATCAAGCCGGAAAACATCATGTTGCGGCAGGACAAGTTTGTTCGCGATCGATTCGTGAAGGTGCTCGATTTTGGACTCGCAAAACTCACCGATCGCGAGTCAGCCTCCGATCCTGAAGCGGTGACGATACCGATCACGGAAACAAGTCCTGGCGCGATCATGGGCACCAGCGGATACATGTCGCCGGAACAAGCACAGGGCGAAAGCATCGACGCGCGATCGGATATTTTTAGTCTCGGCGTGGTGCTTTATGAAATGGTCGCGGGCCAGCCGCCGTTCAAAGGCAAGACCGACAGTCACACGCGCGTTTCGATCATCGATCACGAACCAGTGCCGCTGGTCGAGCACGTGTCAGACGTGCCGCGCCAGCTCGAACGAATCGTCGCGAAAGCACTGGCGAAGGACAAGCTCAAGCGTTACCAAACCATTACGGATTTCAAACTCGATCTCGAACAGCTCCGAGACGAGATGCACACTTTTGACAGCTCGGAGCAAATCAGACATTCCACACGCACGACTGAAGACGATCTCTTATCGACTCCTACGGTCATCAGAACACGAGCTGATACCGTTACCGACCAGACCACCTCGAGCAGTCGTACAGGTGAGCTGAAGACAGGCGGGAAACGTACGCGATGGGTCGCTTACGGTGTGCTCGGATTACTCGCGGTGTTGATACTCGTGGGCGCCGTTTTCTTCCTCTCATCATCACGTTCGATCAACTCAGTGGCCATTCTTCCCTTTGTAAATGACAGTAAAGATCCGAACGCTGAGTATCTGTCTGACGGTTTGACGGAAAGCATCATCAACAGTCTTTCACAACTGCCGAATTTGAAAGTGATGTCGCGCAACGCGGCTTTCCGGTTCAAAGGCTCGAACAAAGATCCGCGCGAGGCCGGGCAAACTCTGAACGTGGGTGCGGTGTTGACTGGTCGCCTGGTGAAGCTCGGCGACAACTTCGTCATCAAAACCGAACTGATCAAAGTCGAAGATGGATCGCAGCTTTGGGGTGCGGAATACAAGAGCAATCTCTCTGACATCTTTTCGATTCAGGAAGAGGTGTCAAAAAAGATCTCGCAGAATTTACGTCTGCGACTGTCGGGCGAGGACGAAGAGAAGCTCGCGCGTCGTTACACAAACGACGCCGAGGCATATCAGCTATATCTCAAGGGCAGGTATTTCTGGAACAAGCGAAACGAAGAGGGTTTTCGGAACGGCATTGAATACTTCAAGCGTGCTGAAGAGAAGGATCCGACTTTTGCGCTCGCCTTTTCCGGCCTCGCGGATTCGTACGCGCTGCTGTGTGACATCGGCGCGGTGCGTCCGGCGGACGAAATGCCGAAGGCGAAGGCGGCTGCGCAAAAAGCTGTGGACGCGGATGCTGGTTTGGCTGAGGCGTATACGTCGCGTGCGTTTGTAAGACTCGCGTACGACTGGGACTGGCTCGGAGCGCAGAGCGATTTTCAACAGGCGCTGAAGTTGAATCCGAAGTATCCGACGGCGCATCAGTGGTATGCGTCGTACCTGATGCAGATGGGTAAGTTCGAACTGGCGAAGGCCGAGATCGAGGAAGCGCACAAACTCGATCCACTGTCGCCGATCATCAGCGCGAATGCCGGTCTCTATTCTTATTACGAACACAACTACGACGACGCGATTGCGAAGTATAAATTGACGTTGCAGAGCGATCCGGATTTTTGGGTTGCGCGCCACTATCTCGCGCTGGCTTACGTGCAAAAGGGAATGCACGCGGAGGCGATCGCGGAGTTACGAAAGTTGATTAAAGCGCCAGAGAGTGGGCCGGTGCCTGAGAGCGTGATTGAAGCTGAGTCTGAAGCGTCGGCGTCACTCGGGTTTGCGTATGGGATGGCAGGGAAACAGGCAGAGGCGAGGGCGATTCTGAGTCAACTGGACGCGCTGTCGAAGCGCCACTACGTGTCGCCGTTATACTTCGCGAACGTCTACGCTGGGTTGAAGGAGAATGACAAGGTCATCGAGTACTTGAACAAGGCCTTCGACGCGCGACACCCCGGGCTGGTGCTGATCCGGATCGAGCCGATGTTTGATGGCATGCGATCCGACGAGCGATTCACGCAGTTGATCAAGCGCTTCGAGCCGATTCCCTGAAGAAGATTTTGCCGCAGATGAACGCGGATGACGCAGATCTGGATCTGCGTCATCCGCGTTCATCTGCGGCAAGTAATAGTTCGGATAGCTCAGCCGGTAGCGGAGATTCGAACTTCATCACTTCTTTCGTGACTGGATGCGTGAACGCGAGTTTTTCGGCGTGCAGGAAGTGACGTTTGAGGTTGCGAATTCGTGCTCGCAGTTGTGGATCTTGAATCGAATTGTCGCGCCCGCCTCCGTAAGTCTCGTCACCAACAACCGGATGTTTCAACCACGCAAGATGCACGCGGATCTGATGTGTTCTTCCTGTTTTCAATTCCACGTCGAGCAGCGTGAATCGTTGGAAAGTGCGTCGAACACGATAAAGCGACAGCGCGTTGCGACCACCACGCACCACAGCCATACGCGTGCGGTTTGAAGGATCGCGCGCGAGCGGCTGATCGATCTTTCCGGAGTTTGACATCACACGCCCGTGGACCAGCGCCACGTAAGACTTGAAAACCGTTCGATCGCGAAACTGATCGGAAAGATTTTCAAGCGCGGCTTCAGTCTTCGCAACGACGAGGAGGCCCGACGTATCGCGATCGAGTCGATGCACGATGCCTGGCCGAACACCGCCGGGAAGTTGTTGAAAGTGGTGTGCCAGCGCGTTCGCGAGGGTTCCGGACGGCGTTCCCGCGGCTGGATGGACCACGAGCCCTGCGGGTTTGTTGACTACGACCAACGTATCGTCTTCGTAAACAACATCGATCGGAATGTTCTCGGGCGCGAACTCGACTGTCGACGTAGCCGTCAGCTCGATCTCGAGATCGTCGCCTTCACGAAGTTTGTACGAGGGTTTAGACGGCTTGCCGTTGACGAGCACATCCTCGCTCTCGATCAGCTTTTGCAGGCGCGCACGGCTCCACCCGTCGATCTGAGAAGCGAGAAATGCGTCGAGACGAAGCCCGGCGTGCTCCGGGCCAATTTTAAAATCCATATACAATCCACAGATTACACAGATTACACGGATTAATCTGCGTAATCTGTGTAATCTGTGGATTAACCATTACGGCGTTCGAACTCCTTCATGAACGACACGAGCGCCTCAACTCCTTCGCGCGGAAACGCGTTATAGATTGACGCGCGAATCCCACCGACCGAGCGATGGCCCTTCAAGCCATCGAGCCCCTGCGCCGTCGCTTCGGAGACAAACTTCTTTTCCAGTTCTTCCGCGGGCAAGCGAAACGTCACGTTCATCGTCGAGCGGCAATCGATGTCTGCGTGGCCGCGATAGAAATCAGTCGCGTCGATGACGTCATAGAGCAGCTTCGCCTTCGCCTCATTCTCACGTTCCATCGCAGCGATGCCGCCCTTCTCCTGGAGCCATTTGCAGACAAGACTAAAAATGTAGATCCCCCAAGTGTTTGGAGTGTTGTAGAGCGACTTGTTCTCGACGTGCGTGCGAAAGTCGAGCATCGTCGCGAGTCCTTCGGGTACGCGCTGCAGCAAATCGTCGCGCAGGATTACGACCGTCAGTCCGCTTGGTCCCATGTTTTTCTGAGCGCCGGCGTAAATGATTCCATACTTATTCACATCGATGACGCACGAAAGAATGTTGGACGAAGCATCCGCCACGAGCGGGACGTCGCCGACGTTCGGTTCGCGATTCCACACCACGCCCTCGATCGTTTCGTTGCTCGTGATATGAACGTAAGCGGCGTGCGGGTTCAGACTCATCTCTTCGCGTGACGGAACGCGCGTGAAGCCTCCGTCAGCCATCGTAGCCGCGACGTTTACACCGCCAACCTTCTTCGCTTCTTTCAGCGCCTTCTTTCCCCAGCTTCCGGTTATGACGTAATCAGCACTGCCATCGGCCGGCAGGAAATTCATCGGCACCATTGAAAACTGCAAGCTCGCGCCGCCCTGTAGAAAAAGAATGTGATAGTTGCCGGGGATGTTCAGGAGGTCTCGGAGTCCCGACTCCGCGCGAGCGATGATCTCGTCGAACGTCTTGGAGCGGTGGCTGATCTCCATCACCGACATACCCACACCCGGCAGACTCAACATATCGCGTTGAGCTTCTTCCAAAACAGGGACCGGCAACACCGCCGGACCAGCGCTGAAATTAAAAATTCGCTCCGTCATTGATCTCTCCTAAATAGGACCTATTACTCTTCAAACCGCGATCGCAAAGCATTTCCCGCGACTCTCACCACCGCCGAACGCGGCACGAATCGCTCCGCTTCAACAACAAACCAGTTGGCCCAACCCGAAATCACAAGGCTCTTTTTCCGGTTCAATGCGCGTAGAGCTGTTTCAACTACTTCTTCCGCAGTTTGCACGGTGCGCATCGGCGGACGATCGATGCCCGCTACCTCAAAAAAATTGGTCTCCGTCACGCCCGGACACAACGCCATCACGTGAACTCCATACCCGCGGTTTTCGTCCCACAACGCTTCCGAGAACGAAAGCACGAACGCCTTCGTTGCTGCATAAGTTGCCATGTACGGCACAGGTTGAAATCCCGCTGTCGATGCAACGTTGATGATCGTGCCGCGCTTTCTTTCGCGCATCGGCTCAAGAAATCGATGCGCCAGCTCGACCAGTGCTCTCACGTTGAGCTGGATCATTTCGAGTTCGCGATTGAGATCGAGCTTCGCAAACTCGCCCATCGAACCGAACCCGGCGTTATTGATCAACATCTCGACTTCCAGCTCGCGCTTCTTTGTTTCTTCAAAGAGCTGCAAAGGCGCGTCAGGCTGTTGCAGATCAAGCGCGATGTATTGCGCGCGGATGCTGGTCAAACGGCCCAGTTCGTTGCACAACGCAATGAGCTTGTCTTCCGAGCGCGCGACGAGAAGAACGTTGCGTCCTCGCGCCGCCAACTTTCGAGCAAACGCTTCTCCGATTCCCGACGATGCTCCGGTGATGAGGGTCGTGTTCATTTCAACTCAAGCAAATCGAGTTCGATGATATCAGCGTTGGTCGACTGAAGTTTGTTGAGGGTTTCTTTTGTCGGCGCATTGTCCAGATTGATGCGGGCAACGGCGGCGGCCGCACCTTCGAAAACGATGTTCTCCATCTCCTGAACGTTGATCTGTTCGGCCTTGATCGCGTCGAGCACACCCGCAAGTACGCCGGGCCGATCGACGTGCCGCACGACTAATCGATGCGTTGCAGGAGTTTGTCGCGCCAGGTTCACGACATTCGGCACTTTGCCGGTCTCTTTGAACTCCTTCACGATCCGCACTGTCTCCGCAGCGATCGCTTCCTGCGCCTGGTCCGTCGAAGCGCCGACGTGATGGGTGCCGTAGAGTCCTTCTTCTTTTACGATCGCGTCCTGAAACTCACCGGTGCTGCTAGTCGGTTCAACCGCATAAACATCGAGACCAGCGCGAATGCCGCGATTCCTCATCGCTTCGACGAGTGCGGCCTGGTCCACAACCTCGCCGCGCGCGGTGTTGATGAAATAAGCACCTTCTCGCATGGCGTTGAAGATATCAGCGTTGAGCAGATTTCTCGTTTCGGAATTCAGCGCGAGGTGAACACTCACGATATCAGCCGCGCTCGCAACAGCTTTAGGCGACTCCTTCAACTCGACACCGAGAAGTGCAGCGCGCTCGGGTGTCAAACTTCTGCTCCACGCGACGACGGGCATACCAAACGCCTGTGCGCGCGGGATCATCTCCTGTCCGATCTTTCCAAGACCAATGAGCCCGAGCGTGCGGCCAAACAGCCCGCGTGCTTTTGAAAACTCTTTCTTGTTCCACTCGCCCTTACGCAACGCGATCACGTTGTCGGCGATGCGTCGATCGAGCGCGAGGATCAACGCGAAAGCGAGTTCGGCAACGGCGATCGAGTTTTTGCCGGGACAATTCGAGACGTAGATGCCGCGCTTTGAAGCAGCAGCAACGTCGATCGTGTTGTAGCCTGCACCTGCGCGAACGACGAGTTTTACTGGACCAGCGTCGAGCATGGGCTCAGTCACCTTTGTGCCTCGAACCACCAGCACGTCCGGCGCCTCTTTTTTAATCGCGTCGGTAAGCGCGTCGTCTTTCAGGTCCGGTTGATATGAGATCTCGCAGCCGAGTGCCTGCAAACCATCTCGGCCTGACTGTTCAAATTTATCTGCTATTAATATGCGCATAACGTTTTCCGATTTAGCCGCAGATTCTCGCAGATGAACGCTGATCTGATCCGCGTTCATCTGCGAAAATCTGCGGCTCAGATCAAATGTATCAACAAACCGTCGCGCAACTTTGGTTCGAACCACGTCGATTTCGGCGGCATGATCTCGTTGGCGTCCGATACCATTAACAACTCCGCGACCGTCGTCGGAAAAAGTGAAAACGCGACGGCTGCTTTGCCTTCGTCAACCAGGCGTTCGAGCTCTTTTGTTCCACGCAGCCCGCCGATGAAATCCACTCGCTTGTCGGTACGAACGTCTTTGATACCGAGAATCGGATCCAGCAGCCTGTCTTGCAGCACGCTCACGTCCAACGCAGCAACTATCCCTGCCGGCAAAGTCGCTGCGGGCGAAAGTTGCAGCCCGTACCATTTGCCATCGAGATACATACTCCAGTGCCCGCGTTTCTCAGGCTCAGGGCTCGCATCTTCAGTAACCGTAAATTGACTTCTGATCTCGTCGAGAAACTGTTCCTTCGAGAGACCGTTGAGATCGCGCACCGTGCGGTTGTACGCAAGTATCTGCACTTGTGAATCCGGAAAAATGACGGTCAGGAAATAGTTGTAGTCTTCCTTACCCGTGTGACCGAAGCTCTGATCTCTTAACTCCGCACGCGCGCGGCTTGCACTCGCCGCACGATGATGGCCGTCGGCAATGTAAAGCAGCGGCACTGACTCAAAGCTCTTCACCAGCGATTCTGTGTCGCTAATACGCCAAATTGTATGACGAACTCCGTCCGACGCAGTCAGATCGTACAGAGGCTCTCCGGAGATTGCAGCGGAGACTTGCTCGTCAATGTCAGCGCGATTTCTGTAGGTTAGAAACACTGGACCAGTTTGGGCGCGCAGCATGAGCATGTGACGCGTGCGATCGTCCTCTTTGTCGCGGCGTGTTCGTTCGTGTTTGCGAATCGTGCTGTTGTCGTATTCGTCGACCGAGCAACACGCAACGATCCCGATCTGTTCATGGTGGCCCATGATCAGGCGATACAGGTAGAGACTTGGCTCGGACTCTTTTTCCAGAGGGCAAGTGGAAATCAGCTTTTCGAAGTTCTCGACGGCCTTTCGATACACTGCATCGCTGTGAATGTCCGTGTCCGGCGGAAGATCGATCTCCGGCCGCGACACGTGCAGAAAACTCAGCGGATTTCCGTTCGCGAGCGCGCGGGCCTCGTCGGTGTTTACGACGTCGTAAGGCACGCTCGCCACGGATTCAGCCCGCTCAGGCTGCGGGCGCAACGCACGAAAGGGACGAATAACCGCCACAGATCCTCCTAAATGGCAATTGCGATTTATTGAAAGGCTTAAGTGAGGTTATGACAGGAATGGTGAATTTTGCAATCGGGGCACATAGGCTTAGAATCACGCGGCGATGAGAAAGCTCACCAGGCTGATTCCAAAGCTGGGTCGGAAGTTTGTCACGCGGCCGCGCGAGGCTTTGCTTTTGTGCCGGATGGCGTGGTGGGTCGTGGTTGTGTCGGTGACTGCGCGTTGGTACTCATTACCACGCGCGCTTGCGATCGTTGCGGGACACAAACACGGGAAACGCCCTGGACGGTTGAATCAGGAAGAGCTTGCGCGCGCGATCGATCTACTACTCTCCGCGGATGTTTTAATATTCACGCCCGTCTGCTGGAAGCGCGCGGCGGTGCTGCATCGTTATCTGTTACGCAATGGAATCAACACACGGATCATCTTTGGCGTGCGCAATGAGACGGGCGGGAAGGTTAGCGGTCACGCGTGGCTCGAAGCTGGTGGACAGCCGATCCTCGAGAGCGCGCTTCCCGAATACATAGTGACTTATAGCTTCCCCTAGGAGGCGGTCTGTAATAATTTGCCGCAGATGACGCGGATTGACGCAGATCCAGATCTGCGTCAATCCGCGTTCATCTGCGGCAAGATTCTTACGGCAACGCTTCGACGTTCACGAAAAACTTAAAGCTTCCTGTTTGCTGAATACCAAGCAGGAACCTCAAGTCGATACTCGCGCCATTCGCAACCGGCGTCGCCAGCGTCACTGTTCCCGCAGACATCGACGAGTTGAAACCACCGCCATTCGGCTGTGACGGAGGTTGCTCGAGCGTGGTCCCGTTAACAGTCACGTTGCTTGTGCCGCTACCACACGGTGGACGATCTACTGTCACCACCACCGCATTCGAAGTTCGCGGTCGCAAGTCGGCGATACCACTCGGCGCCGGGAACGTTGTCAGATCAACGATTCGGAAACGCAAGCGCGTCACGTTTCCTCCGGTGTTGTTAATAACCGTTCTGCGAACATCCAAAGTGCCAAACGTCGAGTTGTTCGGAGGATCCGAAGTGAAATCGCGAACGCGATTTGGCGGAGAAGTTGCGGCAACACAGATGTCGAGCAAGTTCACCGAAAAGGACGCGTTGCGCTCGATCGGTGAGCTGAGATTCTCTGGTCCAGGTGCGCCGAGCCGCTGACCCGCACCGGCAGATGTACCATTCGTGTCGACGAAGACAAAATCAGCAGCGTTATTGTTAGTGTCTTTGAGGTTTCCGCCCGTCGGACACGCGCCGAACGTTGTAATTGAACCACCCTTACCGCAATTGTCGCGGTAGAACGAGTAGTTTATGGAGAAAGGAGTAAGCGCGGGGTATCCAGTGCCTTCCTTGTAAGTTGTGTTTGCTTCCGAAGTGGAGCCAACAGCATCGATACGGTTCGCTAAATTGAAGTTGCCTGCAATACTGGTATTGAAGATCGCGATACCGGCATTGTCCGGAATGTCCGTAGTGTAGGTGGCGTCGCCGGTCGCGGTGGTCCCATTACCAGCCGGATACGAAGCGAGGCTATATCCCACACTGTTGACGCAAAGATAATGACCCCTGTTGGGAATAACCGTACCATTTGGAATAACGCAACGAGCTGTGCCGTTCGAAGCGGCCACGGCATAACCGGTGCCGCCACCGGCGACGGTATGGTCAGCGCCGCTGATGTTGGCGATCTCAATAAATTCATCGTTCGCTCCGTTTGGACCACGAACGCGGAATTCCGAAATGACCAGCTCGCCCGCAGTGACAGGCGACTCCTCGGGAGGAGTGACTGGTCCTCCACTCACACCACCAGGAACTCGTGAGCTTGTAAGAGTGCGTCGGGAAACCGATTCAGCCGGCTGAGAGGCAACGGGGACAAGGCCCGAATCCGGGGCAGTAACAGTTGTAACAGTGATTGGTTGTGCAGCGGGCGCTTGGGCTGGATACGATGGATACGTACCCAAAACGACGAAAGTGGTTGCAGCTTTTTTCTTCTTTTTCTTTTTGGACGATTTTGTTTGCGAGCCAGCTTTTGAACTTCCACTGGCCTGGGCCTGGGCCTGGGTAACGATGCCGCCGGCAAAAGCGACTTGCGATACACCAAGCACCAGAGCTACCAGGCCAGCGAAGACAACGGAAACCCGAAATGACTTGGACATGCCTGTTTTCTCCTTTAAACGTGGGCCCACGATGTTCAGTGTGGCGGGCAACGGTAGCACGCCCTTTTGAACCTCGTCAACGAAATTTAACATCACGTTTTACTTGCACTTGGACCATGTTATGAGGCGAAAATCGGTCCCAATTAATGAAGACCAGATACATCGCGAGTTGGTGAGGAAAGAAGATATTCATGAGAAACAACGTGGAGAAATGAAAGATTATTCCCACACCGAGAATCCACCAGCGAACGCGTCGCCAGAAGACCGCGAGCGGAAAAAGCAACTCCCAAATCAGGATGAAGCCAACCGCAAAAGGCAGATACTCCTTCACCTGCGGTAACCAGAACGCCAGACGAAAACCCGTGTCGTGCAAGTTATCAAGCGAATGAAAAATCGCCAGACTTGGCAGATTGTCCGCAGACAGATACTTCCAGCCAGCGACTCGCAGCTTGATCAGCGCCGAACTGAAATACGTCCACGCCAGCAACAACTGCATCAATAGAATCGGATAGGCGTAAGCGAGTAACGGGCGCTGTATGCGCGTCTTTCTTAAACGGCTGTCGATCGAGAATGCGTCGCCGCAGGGAGTGAAGGCGAGCACGAGCAGGAAGTACACGGCCACCATCTCGTCGTGATTGAAATGTCCGAAGCTTCGCAGCAGTCCCTGGTAAAAGAGCACTAAAAGAAACGATGTTTTTGTAGTGATGACTGCCAGAAAGCCGAGTGCGCCGAGCAGCAGCGACAACACCATCGCGCTTTTCAAAATCAACATTCCTGACGGCGTCAGTAGTCGATCGTAGAAACTCCACGGCAGCAATTTCATCGCGCCGGTCGGTCGCAGGATTGTCGCCGGAAGTGAACCAAGGGCTGAGAAAGAAGTGAAGAGAACCGAAATGAGAAACGTGCCGTGCACGATTGCCCGCACGACGCCCAGAGCAAAAGCACTCGCGGGAACGACGCGATTTACAATTCCGTGCGCCACGTTTCTATGAACTTGTCGTAATCAGCGTAACGACCACTTTCCCAGCGATACATGTCAAGCCGGATCGCCTTCAGTCGCTGCGGTGAAGACGCAGGCTGTTGTTTGTTGTAGAGATCGCCCCAAACGCGCAGCAAGTCAGGCAGTCGCACACCCGGTGGAAGGTTCTCGACGCCACCAAAGCTCCGCACGAGCTCTTCGTTACCGGGATGAATTGACGCGAGTTTAAAACTTTGATTACCGATGGTGGCGTTCACCATGGTCCATGTGCGGCTGTAGAGCGCGTTCGTAAGTTTGATAGGCCGGATGTCGATCGTCTCTCCGGAAACTGTTTCACCGCGGAGGACGCAATACGAGCGACCGCGTTCGAGATCGCCGCCTGCCATCATGACGTTCCAGGCAGTAATCGGATAGAGATTGCGAATGGAGAAGAACGACCAGACGAGTGGCAGGAAGATCGCTACAGTGAGAACGGCGTATTTGATAACCAGGCGCCGCTCGCTATAGTCATTTGGCGCTAACCAATTTGTAATTTTGGAAATTATCAACGATTCGTTCCACGCTGATAGTGGCTCTATCGAGCGCCACTTCGTAGTTGGACGTAATATCGGCCGCGATCTCGCGCGTCGTCTTGCCCTGTTCGAGGCCTTTCCAAACGACCATCGCGGTTTCGTTCAGTTGATAGTATTTCTTTGTATTCAGATCTACGAGGATTCCCTCACCGCCGTCAAAATCAGTAGCGACTACGTGCTTGCCTGTCATCAGATTAGTTGAATTCATTTTTGTTCCAGCCTTTTTCGTTCGAGTCGCTGATAAGGTTTCATGGCCCAGGTTTCGGCTGCTTCGCGAACGAGATTTGAAGCGAGTTGCTGCTTTGCGTCAGTGTCAGTCACAAAGGTGCGCGTCCCGGAAGCCTCCTTCGAATACATTCGACTCCCGTGCTCGATCTTTTCTAACTCTTCACCCGAGGGACTGACCTTGAAGAACCTCAACAGTCTGGATATTACAGGAAGAGAGAGCTCATTGTAATTAATCAACATTGCGTTGTCGTCAGCGACACGCTCGGCAGTCGCATAAAAGCTGCCGATAGTTCGCGCACACAACTCTTCGAGTCGCATTTCTTCTGCCGGTGAGGCGCCGATGATCGACGCGAGCACGCGTCGATCGTTGTCGAGAAGCCACGGTGGAACGTTCGTGATGTTTGAAACGATCGTCTCCACCGGATCGCGATAAAGAAAGACCCAAGGCACGCGCGGCCAGATCCGTCTGATGCGTTCGATTTGCGCAAAACTACAACAGGCGAATTTGATGAAGAGGTGTTGTTCGTCGTCAGTTCTGCGTTGACCTAAGGCGTGAACCACGCCACGCAGGAATACTGAGTAGAGCGATTGTTTGACGCTGCCTTCCGGTGCGTCGGTGATGAACCGTGCGACGAGTTTGTCGATTGCGTTTGCTTCGGAGAGGACGATCGAATTCGCGATCGCGCGGCAGGCGTTCGCGACTAGCGTCGAGCCGCAGCGCGAGGAGTGGAAAATGAAACCAGTTGGAGCGACGCTCTCGAGGAGTTTTTCGAGTTGCAGCAGGACGTCGAACTCGGTGAACAACTCGCCGCGATCTGGGTTCTCGGCTTTTGCGCGCTCGACTGTTTGCTGGAAGAACGGCTCGGACAGACTCACGTCCGACATCTCCATCCACTGCAACCCTGGACGGCCGTCAACCACGACTGCATCAACAGGCAACCAACCTTTCCAGATGGATAACATTCTCTGCAATTTCCGGCAAGGCCGCAAAAAGGCACAAAAGCATGTTTTGTGTTCTGTTTTGGGCCTTTTTGTGGCTTTAGCCAACGTTACGCCACGGAATCTTCCCGAAGCTTTGCAGGCAGAACAGACACGGCGATCCGGTGTAAAGATCCGGCGTCAACGATTGTGAACGCAGCGCAGCGAGCGCGTCTTTTCTCTTTTGCAACTGTGCCGCAGCCAGATCCAGAAAGCGCGCGTACGCAGTATCGAACGATTCTTCATTCAAATCCGCCACGATGTCCGACTCGTTCACGGCGCCGCGAAACCCCGAAAGGTTGCAGCAAAGCGAAAGTCGTCCGCGATAGTCGATGTTTATACTCGTTGCAGCGAGTGGCGCGCACGGCGGACGTTG
This sequence comes from Pyrinomonadaceae bacterium, assembly GCA_044867025.1. Lineage (GTDB taxonomy): Bacteria > Acidobacteriota > Blastocatellia > Pyrinomonadales > Pyrinomonadaceae > PSRF01. The sequence continues at coordinate 20,987 of JBIOUJ010000265.1, forward strand.
CTCGTCGATGTTGTAGTAACCCACATCGATCCCGATATTCATCTTGAAAATGCGCGCGAGGATCGCGATCTCCTCTTCGGCAACACGCTGCTCCGCGAGACTCAATGCAGAATCTTCCGCGACACCACTCGACGTCGGCATCACGTGTACGAAATGCAGCGAAGCGGCCCCCATTCTCGCGGCGAAGATCGCGATCTGTTCGAGCTGGTCTACCAGGTCACGCCGGATCACGATCTTGATCCCAAACGGCAGCTTCGACACGTAACAACGTGAAAACGCGCGAACGAGACGATCGAAAGATCCTTTCCCTCGCCACCCATCGTGACTCTCTCGCGTGACACCGTCGAGACTGAACGCGACGTGAGAAACAGCAGCGCGATTCGCTTGTATCGCCGGCCATACACGATCGAAATGCCAGCCGTTGGTTACAAAGCTGACCGTCAAACCCGCTTCACCGATCAACTCGAGTGTTTCCGCAAATGAAGGATGAAGAGTCGGTTCGCCGCCGGTAAAGTTGACGCGCGTGATGTTTGCCGCGTCGCGCGCTTCGCTGACTACACGCCTCAAAAGATCGATGGGAAAGAACTCAGCGTGCGAACTATAGAGATTATCGTCAGAGCGAAAGCAGTAGCTGCAATGCAGGTTGCAGATATTCGCCAGCTCCACGCTCAAACGCCGTGGTCCATAGTCGCCGTTGAACGTGATCTCAGTCTCCATTTATTTGAGACAACAAGTCCGAGGCAAAGCCGGGCTGCAATAGATCGCGACCGGCGTGCAGATCGAAAGCGCTGGTTTGCCGTGCGAGCGCGGAAAGCAATTCAAGATTAGCATCAGCAATCGAGGTGTCGTAAGTCGCCCAGGGGCACGCTCTGATCAATCGCGTCATAGTTTCTACTTGCGTTAGTTTCGTCAGTTCGCTCTTCTGCTCACCACTTAAACGAGTAAACAGCAACAAAGCCGGAATCGCTCGTTCTCGGCGCTGCGATGGAAACACGTCATCAGGTTCAAAGCAGGTTTTAGACGCGCCATTACTCACTGCAAAGAAACTTCGAAACCCTCGCGCCTCAACTTCACTCGCAGCGAAACTCAACAACAATTCATCGTCCGAAAGGTACGGCCACCCTGCCGTTGCCAGGTTCAATGCAAGCGTCGACTTCCCGCTCCCGGATGGACCAACGATCAGCACACCCTTTTCACCATGGGGCTCAACCATTCCCGCGCTGTGAATCTCGAACATCCCATACCGCCGCAACCCAGCACAGATCGCAAACGACGCGATTCTGGCCAACACCAACTCTCCTTCAACAGGCATGCGTTCGAGCCAGATCTTTATCACGACCGGCTCGCCATGCTGAAGATGCATCAACGCATCGCCCAGCGCGAGATAGAAGCCGGCGCCGTCCGTGTAACACTGCCCACCGTCAGCGATTTCAAACTGATCGAGGTTGCGAGGAATTTGCGGTCGTGTGTTGCCGCAAAAGAAATGAATGCGAATATCGGGGGACGTTTCCTGAAAAGAGACTGGCGTGAGTTGCCATCCAGCGCAGAGCCGCTCGATTAGTTTGCCTAACCGTTGATCTGTGCTCTCCACAAATAGCAACCGACCGGCGACCGCGTAAAACACGCGTGAAGCCGGCCGGTCAGGGACCTGAATAACTTCCATTGTAACGTGTTAGTTCGTCACGCCACTTGTTGCCGTCTGAAAGAACGTCGTTGCTTCAAGAACATCAACAGGAACAGAGATTGTCGGTTCGACAAATGCTTTTTTACCTTCGCCGTTTCCCCCCGTAGCAGACTGATTGTTTAGAACTAGTTCTTCGTTAAGAATCTCGTTTTGCTTAGCCAAGGTGTTAGCCGCCTCCTCGAGTCATTGGTGGTTAATATAGATTCTCGAACGACATCATGGCAACATAATTATGGACCAGCGTCGCTTCAAGCTTCTGCGCGCGCGAGCGCACTGTATTCAAGGGTTCTCCTGAGCAATCTTTGGCTCAAGAAGAACCAACCGCAAGGCTCGTTTTTCGGCTCGTGTTAGATCGGCTCGCAGGAAGAGCCGAATATGGGGGGACAGTTGCCGAACCACATCCTCTATCGGGAGTTTTGAGATCTCAGCATCAATAAACGTGGTGTTCTGGTCCTGAATTTCAACTGGAATGCCGAGCTCTTCTCCCATCTTGAGAAGCACTAGCGCCAATGATTGTTTCTTAGCTTTTACCGTCCAGGTGTTATTGAGATACGTGATACGAAGCGGTTGTTCCTCCGCAGCCTTCTTCTCGGCATCGGTGTCAGGTTCCACTCCATCTTCGGTATCACCTTCAATCAGAAACGACTGTGTTGTTCCATTTACGGCCGCGGTCAGGGGCGGTTCGCCCTGGTTGGCGTCGTAGAAGTAGATCCCGAGTGGCTTCGGTGGTTCCATCGATCCGGTGTCGATCTCGTAATCCACATAAACGGTCGGCGACAACAACTGGAGCGCCGGTTCGAGAGTCAGCTCACTGAACTCGATCGTGACCAACTCATTCGTGCGCTCCGGTCCAAGGAACACGGGAACCTTCAGTTTCTTCGCCAGGTCCTGGGCCACCACTGACATTTTTGCTTTGTCAGCCTTGAGCGAAATGTTCACAATCGGCTCAGTCTTTACCGTCAGCGTATACGGTTTCTTCGGGGCTGGTTTCGAATCGGCGGGCTTCGACGCGGATTGCTTAGGTTCAGTTTGAGGTGTCGTGGGCTTCTGGGCGAGCGCACTCGCGTGTGAAGCGAGTGACACCAAAACAGCCAAGGTCATACCCTTTGCATACTTCCAGAAAAACGTACATTTCAAAGCTTTTATTACCTTTGTTCCTTTTGCGTTATGAGCAGTGCTGCCCGGGCGACTGACCGCGCCTTCAGTTAGCGTGAAACTAACACGGTTAAAAAAATCCGTCAAATTTTCGTCCGGATTAGACGGAAGGGTCTGATTAAGTAGTAAACAAAGTTCAGCGCGGATGGAAATGAGCGACCGCGGAGATCGCTGTCCGTGGGACGCAACGCGTAAACAAGATAGCGGGCACGGGCGCTCAGCGTTTTTCGGACGCGGATGTTGTATCGAAAAATCTCGCGCGAAGTTGCGGGAACGTGTGTTGTGCCGTTGAAGAGATGTTCGACGACGTTGTCCGCGAGCGCTTGGAGACGTTCGTCAGCGGCGCATCGTTGTTTCACTTCAGGTGGTAAACGGGCGTCGAAGAGTTTTTCGGCGAGAAACAGACCGAGCAAAAACATTCGCTCGGAATCCGCGGTCGCGGCGCGTTCGAGCAGCCCGGTCCAATTGAAAGTGTGCCGTTGAATTAGTTCCGCGACGTCGCAAATCCAGCTCAGCCGCTCCCAAAGGTGGCGCGAGCCATGCACGCACAGGGAAAACAGGAGATCGTCAGCCGCGAGTGTTTTAACCTGCGTGCCGTTGATGTCGATGGTTTCGAGGTGTTGCCACAGTTGCTCCGCGCTCAGAGACGAAGCAAACAGGTGCGGCGCGACTTCCCAGTGCAGCTCTACTATGAGGCGACGATTGTCTCGTGCGAACTGAATGTTGTGCTGCGTGCGGAGCAAGAGTTCCTGCTGCTCGAGTGACAGTGATTTGGTTGGCGCATAGCCGCACATTAGCAGGATCTCGCGCGCCTTCAATACATCATTCCTCTTTACAATCACGTCGAGGTCGACAAACCGCCTGAGCGCGAGATTGTCGTATGCGAACGCTGCGAGCGCTGGTCCTTTATAAGAGATCGCTTCGACACCCACGTCTGCAAACAAACCGATCAGCCGGCAAAGTTCAGCCGTGAGCACCGTGTTGCGAGCTGAGTTTTCTAAATAGTGTTGCTTGAGCTTGCGAAGGAACTCATGAGGCACAACATCCGACGCGTGCCTCTCCAGTTGAACATAAAGCAGAGGCACGACTGCATGCCGTCGCGCCAACAGAAACAAATACTCCCAATCAACATCCGTCGCCGCAAGCTCCCTCAGCCGCGCCACAACTTGCGATGTCGCAATGGTGCAAGCACAGCACAACAAAAGGGCGTCTTCGAATGAATGATCTTTTGTGTTCCTTTTGTGCCTTTTTGTGGCTCTATTCATTCACTTTGAGTACAGCTAAGAACGCTTCCTGCGGGATCTCGACGCGGCCAACTTTCTTCATCCGCTTCTTGCCTTCCTTCTGTTTCTCCAGCAGCTTCCGTTTACGCGTGATGTCACCACCGTAACACTTCGCGATCACGTTCTTGCCGAGCGCCTTCACCGTCTCGCGCGCGATCACTTTGTTTCCAATCGCGGCCTGAATCGGCACTTCAAACAGTTGTCGCGGAATCAACTGCTTCATCTTCTCAGCCAGCGCACGTCCCTTCGGTTGCGCAGTGCTGCGGTGAAGAATCAACGACAGCGCATCAACCGGTTCACCCGCAACAACCACATCGAGCTTCACGAGATCGCTCTCCCAGTATCCCGCAAGGTTATAATCCAGCGACGCATAACCACGCGAAACTGATTTCAACCGATCGTAAAAGTCGAGCACGATCTCGTTGAGCGGCAATTCGTAAGTGAGCATCACGCGATTCGACGTGATGTACTCAAAACCCTTCTGCATCCCGCGCTTCTCTTCGAGCAACGGAAGAATCCCACCAAGGTATTCGTCGGGCGTGAGGATGACGGCGCGAATCACAGGCTCTTCAATCTTCGCGATACGGCCCGGGTCCGGCATCTTTGCGGGCGAATCGATCTCTGTAACCTCACCATCAGTGGTCGTCACAATGTAGCGCACACCAGGAGCTGTCGAAATCAGATCGAGATTAAACTCACGCTCCAAACGCTCCTGCACGATCTCCATGTGCAGCAAGCCGAGAAAGCCGCAGCGAAAACCAAATCCCAGCGCCGCCGAAGATTCAGGTTCGTAAAAGAACGACGCATCGTTTAGCCGCAGCTTGTCGAGCGCGTCGCGCAACTCTTCGTACTGCGCGGTATCCACCGGATACAACCCGGCAAACACCATCGGCTTGATCTCCTGGAAACCGGGAAATGGTTGTTGCGTCGGACGCGCGGCTTCCGTGATCGTATCTCCAATCTGCACGTCCGCAACCGCCTTGATCGACGCGGTGAGAAAACCTACTTCGCCGACGCTCAATTGATTGATCGGGGTGGGTGTTGGCCTGTTCACACCCAGCGTTTCAACCTGGTGGTCGCGACTCGCATTGACGAATCGTATTTTCATTCCCGGCCGAATCGTGCCTTCGATCACGCGGAACAGAACGATTACGCCGCGATACGAGTCGTACCACGAATCAAAGATCAGTGCTTTCAGAGGCGCTGTCGCATCGCCTTTTGGCGGCGGTACGTCGCGCACGATCGCTTCGAGAACGTCCGCGACACCTTCACCCGTTTTCGCACTGGTGAGAATCGCGTTGTGTGTTTCCAGCCCGATGAAATGCTCTATCTGTTCGATCGCCTTTTCAGGCTCGGCGCCCGGCAGGTCGATCTTATTAATGACCGGTATCAACTCGAGATTGTTTTCGATCGCGAGGTAAGTGTTCGCAAGTGTTTGCGCTTCGACACCCTGCGAAGCGTCGACGATCAGCAACGCACCTTCGCACGCCGAAAGTGAGCGCGACACTTCGTACGAGAAATCGACGTGACCCGGCGTGTCGATTAGATTCAACACATACTTGTGTCCGTCCTGCGCTTTGTAATCGAGCCTGACCGCATGGGCCTTGATCGTGATGCCGCGTTCGCGCTCGAGGTCCATGTTGTCGAGCACCTGGTTTTCCATCTCGCGTTCAGACAGAGCTCCGGTTAGTTCGAGCAGGCGGTCGGCGAGCGTCGACTTGCCGTGATCGATGTGGGCGATGATCGAGAAGTTGCGAATGCGAGAAGGGTCCATTACTAGATTGTTTACTCGGGAAAATTCTGATTGACGTAAGCCTGCGCTTTTTCCTGCGTATTGATTGATTGAATGAAACCGGTGTTACGAAAAACCCAGGTAACGTGCTCGGTAACAAACTCCTCATATTTTTCGCCGGGTGTAAAGTCTTCATTCATTAATCCGAGCTTGACGTTGACGCGCCGGATTATTTCTTGATCGCCCGTCATAAATGCAGCCTGGTAGAGCTTGTGCTTGTCGTCTTCCGACAGGGAGCTTGCAGTTGTTGACGACGTACTTGACGAATTCGAGTTGTCGTTGTCGTTGCTGTTTAAATCTGAGTTGTCATTTAAGTTGGAATTGCGGTTCGTCGTGACGTTGGAATTACGGCCGCCGCCGTCCAATATTGGCAGCCTTACGAAGGAATAGATGAGCACGGCAGCAACCGCCACTACGATCAATCCCAAACAGCCGGCACCGCCACAACCGAGAGCAATCTTCTGATTTCGAGTCATCGTTTTGGCCTCATTAATAGACTTGTAAGAACTCGCGAAAATTACTTAACAGTCTTCATCCACGACACGCATCGTTGCAGGTGCTCGTGCATTTTTTGCGCATCGTCGTGATGGATGTCGCCGTGACCGGGCAGCACCCATTGAAATTCATAACTCAGAAGTTTTTCCATTGAACGAATCTGCTCGGGCCACGAATACCACGCCACACTGCGGAACGCCGTCAGCGTTTGGCGCGCGGGTGACCATGCGAGGTGATCGCCGGTGAACAGAAACTTATTTCGATAAAGAAACACGACATGGCCGAGAGTATGTCCCGGCGTGGGAATAACGAGCAAATCGTCGTCGAGTTGAACAGGCTCGGTGCCTTGAATTACGTGCTCGACACCAAGACGTGCGGCGCCGTCGTCGCGGTGCATCACGCGCTCGCAGTTGAATCGTTCGCGAAACAGTTTGTGGTCCGCGACGTCGTCTTTGTGCGTGAGAAGCATTTGGCTGACGCCGCCCATCGCTTCGACGCGTTTGAGTAGTTGACTCGCAAAGCGAGGCGAATCGACGAGGACGTTGCCGCCTTCACTTGCCGGGCGTGTGATGAGATAACTCCACGCGCCGAAACTCGACTCAGACGTGAAGCCACAGAAGTAAACGTTGTCGTCAATTGGCATCGGAAAAGCGTCGATGCCGGTGTGCGGATCGTGACGTTCGGTTGTGCCGATAGATCCGGTTGGACAAGCGACGAGCGCCATCATTGCGTGCCTGATTTCGTCCGCTGTTTCAGGTTGATGATGCACGCTGCACTGGTCGCCATGATCGCGAAAGATTGAAGGAGCGAGTTGACTACACGTATCGCAATCGATACACGTCGAGTCGACAAAGAAGTCGCCGGGGACATTCTCCGGTAAACGTTGTTGCAGGCTTGCCACGAAGACATAGTAGCCACAAAAAGGCACAAAAGTCACAAAAGCAGAATTCTGGTTTTGGCTTTTGTGACTTTTTGTGGCTAAAGATCGAATTCATTTATTAAGCGGTGGAGGTAGGAGCGGCTGATACCTAGTCGTTTGGCTGCGGCGACCTTGTTGTTGTTCTCGGCCTGGAGGGCGCTCACGATCATGCGGCGCTTTACGGCTTCGACCGCGCCTTCCAACGTGCTTTCGTCGCCGGGCGTCGTGCCCGGCAGGGCGCGCAGCATTTTTTCCGGCACGAATTCGAGGCCGAGTGTTGACGTGTTGCTCAGCACGACGAGGCGCTCGATAAGGTTCTCGAGTTCACGCACGTTCCCCGGCCAGTCGTAATCCAATAACACCTCGACCAATCCCGGCTCGAGCTCAGGTGTCGGCTGTCCATACTTCTGCGCTGACTTAGTAGCGAAGTGCGCGGCGAGGATCGGAATGTCGTCCGGACGCTCGCGCAGCGGCGGCAAATGCAGCGGCACAACATTCAATCGAAAATAAAGATCCTGGCGAAATCGTCCCAGCGCGACTTCCTTCTCGAGGTCGCGATTGCTTGCTGCGATCAAGCGAATGTCGACCGTCAGAGTCTTAGTCCCACCGACGCGCTCAAACTCGCGCTCCTGCAACACGCGAAGTAGTTTCACCTGAACTGCCGCACTCAAATCGCCGATCTCGTCGAGGAAGAGCGTCCCACCGTTCGCGAGTTCGAAGCGACCTTTATGCGTTTGAACCGCCGAAGTAAACGCGCCTTTCTCATGACCAAACAACTCCGACTCGATCAGCGCTTCCGGCAACGCCGCACAACTCACCCCGACGAATGGGCCACTCGCACGCGGACTCTCCTGGTGAATCGCACGCGCCACCATCTCCTTGCCTGTACCGTTCTCACCACTCAGCAACACCGTCGCGCTCGTCGCCGAAACTGACCGCGCCTGCTTCAACACGCGCTCGAGCGCCTGGCTCGTCCCCATCAAATGAGCGAAACTCGGCGGTCGCCCCAATTCGGCGCGCAGCCTGCGGTTTTCGATCTCCAACTGCCGCATTCGCGCCGCTTGGTTCACGATGTGCAACAACTCAGCCGGGTCGAGTGGCTTTTCGAAAAAGCCGTAAGCGCCGTGTTTCACCGCTTCCAAAGCCGCGCGCTTCGAGTCGCTGCCAGTGATCACAACCACCTGAAGCGGCGGATCCTGCGCGCGTGCGACGTCGATCAAGGCCAGACCTTCGGCAATGTCGTCGACGTTGGGCGGCAGGTGTAGATCGCTCACGACCACATCGATCTCTTCGTCGTTGATCTGCGTGCACGCTTCTTCTCGAGATGACGCCTGAAACACCTTGTAGTCGGACGTCAGCGCCCAGAACAGACCACTGCGTACAGCGTCGTCGTCATCGACAACCAAGACTGTGCCTTTAGGCTGTGGTTGACTGCTCATCTTAAGGGGAACCGACGTAAAGGGTATGTAGTTCAAACGGGCCTCTGCCGCGCCCGCCTTTAGTTACGCCTGTCGTGTGGAATCGATGGTAGCACGACGCGAAAAGTCGTTCCAGCGCCTTCGACCGAATCGACTTCGATCGAACCCGCGCTGGCCATGATCACTTCGCGACACGTGTAGAGTCCGAGACCGATGCCGGTTTTCTTCGTCGTGGAGAACGGACGAAAGAGTCGTTGTTCGATAAAGCTGCGGCTCATGCCACGACCTGTGTCGCTGACGGAGAACATCGGCGCGCCGTTCGGTGCTTCTCCGGCTTCTACGGTGAGCGTACCGCCTATTTCAGTCATAGCCTCCAACGCATTGAGAACGAGGTTCTCGATCACTTCTTCGATCCGCGCGGCATCGACCAGCGCGAACAGACACGGCGGCAGGCGCGTGACGATCTTGTGTTTACCTCGCACCGGTTCGGCATTCGTTGCGATAACGCGTTGAATGATCGGGATGAGATCGACATTCGTCGGTCGCTTGTGCTCACCGCTCAAACTCGTCAACGGCTTCGAGAGTCGCGCGACGAGTGCCTTGAGTTTCTCGGTAGCGCTCGTGAGGCCTTTCAAAGCGTCGGTGCGAAACTGCGGATTGTCGAAGTGTCGCTCCATGTTGCCGACGGTCAACGACAGTCCTTCGATCGCGTTTTTCAAGTCGTGCGTCAGCATCGCAGACAGTCTGAGGAACGATTCGAACTGTCGCGACTCTTCTTCGCGAGCGATCTGAGTGCGTAGACGTTCGGTGACGACGTTGATGTTGTCTGCAAGACCACGAGCGTCGTCGCTTGATTGCAGGACGATGCGACGGTCCAACTCGCCTTTCGCGATCGCCGACACATCTTCAGTCACGCGCGCGATTCCGCTCGTTCGTCTTTGTACGTGGTGTTCTAACAGATACGCGCCGGCAAGCGCGCTCACCACGGCGAAGACCAGGCCTGCAATTCCCCAACGATGAGCTGGTGACGTGAACGCGGATGGATCGCGCAAGACGGCAACGTCGACGTTCAACTTTGGAAAGGGTGCATGCGCCGTGACAGCGTGCAATGCCTCGCCGAGATCTCGGTGGTAAACGGTTTGTCCTGAGCGGTCCGTCACAACGATTGTCGAGCCCAGGCCAGGAGAGGCGCTCGCGAACACAGCTTCGAGATCGAGAACACCGATGAGTGCGCCGATAGGGCTGCCATTTTTATCTGGTACCGGCGACGTGTATTCGAGTGTCGCGTGTGCGTTTCCCGGTCGATCGATTAGATCGTTGCCTTGCATTGTCCAAACGCGCGGGTCGGGTTGCGGAATGTCCGAGGGCCTGGCGCCGGACACTCCCGATTTCCATTCAGTGTCGCGTTCACGAAACCAGAGTGGCTGCCGATCGCGATCGAACAATGCGAGACTCTCAAACTGAGGCTGCAGATCTGCGGGCACAGAATTCTGACTGGTGTTGTTGGCTACCGCGCTCTGTACGTTTGGTGTGAGGACGAGCCGTCGCATGTAGCGCTCGCTGTCGCGCAGCACTTCGTCAACGGCAACATTCAGAGAGTTCAGGTCGTTCTGCACGACTGCGCCGAGCGTCGAATCGACTGTTCTGAGGCCATTCCAATAATTAACTCCGGCGAGCAGCAGGAGTGGAATCGCGCAGAGGATGAAATAGGTGAGAAACGACTTCGGTCGCGTCATCTTATTCTTTACTCTGCGTACCTCTGCGTTCCTCTGCGCCTCTGCGGTGAAC
>JBIOUJ010000266.1:0-34555 GCA_044867025.1 Pyrinomonadaceae bacterium
GCTGATCTAAATCAGCGTTCATCCGCGTTCATCTGCGGTTAAAACTAAGCTGCGCGCGCTTCGCGCCGGAAGCAACTCTGGATCTCCTCCGCATCGAGCGTGTCACGCTCCATGAGCATCGCCACCAAACGTCCAATCGAGTCGCGCTCAGCGGTGACGATCGCGCAGGCGCGCTCGAGTTGAGTATTGATCAGCTCATTCGTAGCTTCTTCAACTTTGTCCAGCAGGCCCTGGCTGTGCGGTTGATCCGGTTGGCCCAGATGAATCGGTCCGAGCCGGCTCATACCAAACTCGCTCACCATTCGCCGCGCGATCTCGACTGCGCGTTCGATATCGTTCGAAGCGCCCGCGGTCATCGTTGAAAGGAGCACCTGTTCCGCCGCACGACCACCAAGCAATAAAGCAATCTGATCCTCGAGATACTCACGCTTCTTCATGAACCGATCACGCTCCGGCAGTGACTGCGTCACACCCAAAGCACGCCCGCGCGGAAGAATCGAAACCTTGTGAATCGGATCGCCATTTTCAACAGCCAGCCCGACCGCGACGTGTCCAGCTTCGTGCACGGCCGTCGCATAGCGCTCGTCGTCGTCCATCATAAAGCCCTGACGTTCCGCGCCCATCAAAATCCGGTCACGCGCGATTTCGATGTGTTTTCTACCCACGGCCTGCGAATCATCACGTGTCGCCGCGATCGCCGCCTCGTTCATGAGGTTCGCGAGTTCTGCGCCCGAGAAGCCCGGCGTCCCGCGTGCGATCCACTTGAGATCGAGTCCGTCTTCCAATTTGAGGTTGCGTGCATGCACTTTCAGAATGGCTTCACGTCCGGAAACATCCGCGAGGTTAACCGCGATCTCGCGGTCGAATCGTCCAGGCCGCGTGAGCGCCTTGTCGAGTATGTCCGGACGGTTCGTGGAAGCGATGACTACAACGGCTGTCGATTGATCGAACCCATCCATCTCAACGAGCAACTGGTTGAGTGTTTGGTCCTGATCGGCGGAGGCAGAGTCGCCACCACGTCCACGTTGGCGTCCGAGAGCATCGACCTCGTCAATGAAGATAATGCAGGGGGAGAGTTTTCTTCCTTTTGCAAACAGGTGCCGCACGCGTGCAGCGCCGAGTCCCGCAAATTTTTCCTGAAAGCTCGAACCCGAAGCTGCGAGAAACGCAACGCCTGCTTCTTTCGCTGCCGCTCGCGCAAGCAGGGTCTTGCCTGTTCCCGGAGGACCGTAAAGCAGGATGCCGCGTGGAACACGTCCACCGAGACGGCTGAACCGTGCTGGATTTCGCAGGAACTCGATTGTTTCGGTCAATTCAGCACGGGCCTCATCAACGCCAGCAACATCTTCGAACCCCACGTCCTGCTTGCCGCTGTGGTTTTCCAGTTCAAACGAACCGCGACCGCTCATGCTCGCGTAAATTCTCCAACCCGCAACGCCGATCAGCCCGAGCGTCAGGATCGGCAGAAGCCAACCCGCGACGGTCGACAGCAAGCCCGGCTGTAGCGGACGGTACTCCACCGGCACGTTGCTCTTGCGAAACATCTCCACCACTTTGTCCTGGGCTGTTGCGCCAGTCACCGTGGCTTCGACAAGCGAGCCATCCGCCTTCGTGACGGTCAGCGTCTCGCCTTCGACCTGTAGTGCAACGGCGCCTCCAGCTTCAGCCATGGTGTAGAGCTGCGAGTAGTTGATTTTCTGCACCGGGGGCTGTGTGCGCAGATAATTAAGAATAGTGGCAGCGGTCACAAAGGAGATGGTTGCGATCGCAAGGGCAATGACGGCGACTCTTCGTGTTCGAACTGACACCCGCGGGCTGGGGGTGGGCATACAAAAACCTCCAGAAAGACCCGGCGGAGTTAACTCCGGCGGACCGTAAAAATTTAAAAAGCAAAGAATCGGGGTTCAGAAAAGCGACGGAACTTCAAAAGGAAGGACCCGCACGCGAAATCGAGACAGGCTCTTAAAACACCGAGCGCCCGCATTTGCGAAGCGCTGCGGTCACTTTACCAGTCACTAATGTGTGAAGTCCAGAACAAGTTTGTGAAATTTGCCGCTTTTGCCTGCATATGACCTGTAGGACGTACAGGACTTATTCGTGACTGCTATGTTTCAGTACGGGGTAAAGCAGCCATTTCCCGAAAACCCAAGGAAATGCTAGGAAGCCTGAAGCGGCATGAGCGTTGCTCAACCCCAACTGCGATTGCTTTTGTACCAACGAAAATTTGGGGGCGTGGTAAACAAAAGGAGGAAGACGAAATGCTTTGGACGATTTTTGTAATTTTGTTGGTTCTGTGGTTACTCGGCGTGGTAAGTAGTTACACGGTTGGTGGGTTCATCCACATATTGCTGGTATTAGCGCTAGTGGTGCTGCTTATCAACATAATTGGAGGTCGTCGTACAGTTGTATAGGCAAACTGCACACTGTTTGCCCTGCTCGACGCCCGACCATAACGGATGACCCGACGGCATTGTCGGGCGTCTTAGATATCAGGTAAGTGGTAGATCAATCACACTAATGATTCGCCCTACTGGATACAGATTCATTTGGGGATCCCAGTAGGGCGAACGTCTATAGAAAAACCGCAAACGCTCTGAAGGACTGGCGGCAAACTCTGCGTCGGTGGCGAGCAGGGCCTCGAATTCCTGTCGCAGCGCAGGGTCGTTTGCCATCATCTCGCGCGCGAGCGCTTCGAGGACGTAGTGCTCGGCGTACTCCTTCTCTTCAAAGATCGCGTTGAAGAATCCCCAACGCGCCAGCGAATCCGGCGCTTCGGGTTCGAGTAAGTTCATAATCACTTTCGCTGACGGTTGCGCCAAAGGCACGACGATTGAGCCGGTCGGAAACAGACGCGTCTCCATTGAACGCGTAACGTCGAACCGCGGCATTTGACGGCCTTCAAATGGTCCTCCGGGCCAGTGCACATTTGTAAATCGATACGTCTCAACTTCAATCGGTACAAACTCCGCCAGTGTCTTCATTTTTAGACCGTGCGCTTTCAGCACATCGATCACTTCAGTCCACTGTACTGGAACGACGTATTGAAGCGGCGGAGCGACTGCCTTCGTGACTCTGAACGTTTGATACATCGGAATCGTCAGATCGAGCGGTTCTCGACCATACACCACGCGCAGATCACCCGACACGTCGCTCTGTTCCGTCTGGTATTGAAAAGCTTTTAATTCGAACGGCGTCGTCTCGTCAGTGAGTTCGAAATCCAGTGGATAGAGACGCCCGGGGTTGTAGTCTTTGCCGGTTGCGGCCGTACGTGCATCTGCCTCGCGACCGATCCTTCGCAATCGCTCCGGATCGCGATTCACTTCTGTCAGTGCTGCCTTCAGAAAATCGTATGTTCCGATCACGCGCGAGCGATAGTCTTTGATCATGTGCGTTTCGATCAGAATTCCTGGACGATTTCGAAGCGGAACGTATCCGGTTGAGAAACGAGGCGAGCCGTTGAAGTCTCGCGTGCCGAGTGTGAGATCGCGATTGTCGATGAATTCGAGATACCAGGAGATCACGTTTCCGGCGGCTGCCGTTGCCGGCGCGACCTTTCCGCCGAAAACATCCCGCTCCCACTCGAGTACAGCGTCGTCAACTCCGTCGTGATGTTCGTGGTGGTACGTGATGTTGCAGCGATAATCGGCGCCGTCGGTGACGTGGCAATCGATAAAGAGATCAGGTTGCCATTCGTTCCACAGACGAATCCACGCACGAGTTTCGGGCGTGTCGGCTTTCATGTAATCGCGGTTGAGGTTTTGATACGTGCTGGTCGTGCGCCAACCCATTTCCGATGGCCCATTCTGATTGATGCGATTGTACGGAGTTGCTCGTTCGTGACCGTCGGTGTTGTAAATCGGTATGAAAAGCAGCACGACGTTCGTCAGTATGCCTTCGACACTTCTCGTGATGGCGATGTCGCGCAGTAAAGCGAGGCCCGCGTCTTTTCCATCAGGTTCGCCCGAGTGAATGCAGGCTTGAATGAGGACGACGGCTTTTCCTTCGGCGTGTGCGGCCTGCCGCGTGAACGTGCCGGTTTCAGAGGCGATGATCAGCGGTAATTCCCTGCCCTCGCCGCTGAATCCGAAGCTTTCGAAGTCAATCGACGGCGATGCGTGTGCGAGACGGCGCGCGTAGGCCACGGTGTCTGAATAATTCGGTGTTTCGTGGTAATCAGTAGCCTCGGCGTGCGTGCGCCACTCTGGAGGAATCTGTGTTGTAGACATAGTTTTTCTCTGCGTATCTCTGCGTTCCTCTGCACCTCTGCGGTTAATGCATGCGGAGAAAAAGTTCACCGCAGAGGCGCAGAGGAACGCAGAGGTACGCAGAGAAAAGTTAACGGAGTCCGGTGTTACACGAACGGCACTCTCTTCGCCGGCGTGCGTTGAGAGTGCCGCATGATGCGCAACGAATGTACATCGTACGCGTGAACCAGGTCGTAATGAACGCACTCACGCCCAGAATCCCGATCAGGACCGCTGCGTTCAAAAGAAAGTCTTTCAAACTCTAACGATTTTCTCCTCTTGGACGATAAGACAGTCCGCGTTCATAACCCGCCTGAAATGGCCTGTCAAGCGTTGCCCCGGCATACGCTGTCCGCAAATCGTCTTCGACTTCCGAATACGCCTTTCCGCGTCGCCGCGGATGCAACGCAGCCTGATAACCGCGACGATAACTCGGCTCGTCCTGATCCCAGTCTCCCTGGTAGTTGGCGCGCTCGTCTTCTCGCACTTCGGTCCACCAGTGTTCGCGAAGCGTGTCGACGTCCTCGGCGCCGGCATCCCTTAATACCCCTCTTGCTCGATAAGCCTGGTCGTCGTCTACAGAAGCAATGACGATCGAGTTCCCATGACGTAACGCATCTTCGTAAACAAACACGTCTTCATGCGGAATCCCTTCGCCCAGCTCCTCTTCGACTGTGTCGCCGACCGCTGAACCAGCCGCAGCGCCAACCAACCCCAGCAACGCCGCTCCAACCATTCCAAATGCGACCACAGGACCCACGCCCGGTATCGCCAGGGTCGCAGCCGCGAGGCCCAACGTCGCGCCACTCGCAGCTCCCATCGCACCACCGACAGCCGCACCCATCGCTTTACCCATTCCAGGCTCTTCCGTGTCGGTCACCGGCACGCCTGTCTCAATTCTCTCAGGCGCCGCCCCTGGGCCAACTGTTCCGATTCTCTTGTCCGGTATTCCAAGTGATTTTAACTGGCTTACTGCGTTTTCCGCCGCATCTTGTGATTTAAATACTCCGGTCACTATTTCCATTGTTTGTCCCTCCGATTTGGTCTGACTACTTTCTTAATGCGACTGACATTCCGTAGCAAGCATTGAGACGAATCGACACAAATCGTTGAGGAATTCCGCAAAGCTATGTTAGAGTCGAACCACTATTAAACTACCCAACGTGAGGGCTCAATAGCGGATGTTCGATATCGTAGAGAAACACTGGCCGATGTCGGAGGGCGACGGAAAGGCGACTCGAAAGAAGCGGCCACGCATTCTTGCAATCACCACCGACTGCTGCACTGGTTGCTCCGGATCACCGGCGTGTATTGAATACTGTCCGATTGAAGCCTGTATGTTCTGGGTCCCGGATGAAGATCATCCTCCCTTCGGACGAATCGAGGTAGATCCTTATCTCTGCATCGGTTGCCAGAAGTGCACGAGCAAAGGTCCTGACGGGGCGTTTCTCGACGGCTGTCCGTGGGACGCGATCGAGATGGTTCCGACTGACGACTGGGAAGCGGTGCACGGCATCGTGCTTCCCGATGCGCCCCCGGCACCACCCGCATAAATCCGCTCTAATCCGTTTAATCTGTGGGCCTGCTTTGTATGGCCTTTGCGGTCGCTGAGGCCTGCTCTTTGATGCGTGCGGAGACGTCTGCTGAACTCGCATAACTCTGCACCAGTTGCAGATCGTCTTTAGTTCCAACTAAGGAGAGACCACGCAACGCTTCCCAAACGCTGTCCTCGTCTGAGATCAAATTCAAAATTTCATCATCACGCGCGACCTGCGAGCCGTTTGGTTTCAGGATCTTGTTGACCCGGCCGGGGAGAGGCGATCGGATCCCGGCGACATTTCCGTCAGGCTGTTGAATTCGGGCGAGTAGAGTTTGTCGTGCGACCTTTGCCTCCTCGCGCAAGCTGCTCGCCACCACTCCGGCTACAGGCGCTTTCAGTGGAAATGGCTTCAGAGTCGCAACAAGCTCTTCACGACCAGTCGCGTCTCCAAACCTGACCAACGCAAGCGCAGCATTGCGACGAACAATCGGTTCCGGGTCGTTCACCAGCTTCAACAGCGCACCATGGAACTCCTTCGATTGATTATCGAATCCCATCAACCACGCCACCGTCAGGCGATACTCCGTTTCCGGGTTTCCGCTGAGCGCGATCAACTGTGGATACCAGTTCTTCGCACTGCCATCACCACGCTCCATTCGTTGTTGAATCTGGAGCAGGGCGTGTTGCACGTGCCGTGGTTTCTTGTCGTCGGCGAGATACTTCGAGATGTCTGCATCCGACAACCCACGACCAAACCACGAGAAATACCACGCCAGAAAAGTCGCGGCCACGAAGAGGATGGCGAGGATCAGAATTGGACCAGAACCGGGAGTGCGCCTCCGCTTCTCGGACACTCTTATCTCGGGATGATTGCCGTTGTCAGCCATCAGGAAGGGTAAATCTGGTAAAGCATAAGATAAACGATCACTCCGGTGACACACACGTAGAGCCAGAGCGGTAGGGTGATCCTCGCGATTCGCCGGTGACGCACGAAGTCACCTCGGAACGCGCGATAAAACGTCAGCGCGACCAGCGGAACGATCACGATCGCAAGGATGGTGTGTGTTGTAAGGATGGTGAAGTAGATCGGGCGCGCGAGGCCGGTTCCCTGAAAACGCGTCGCGCCGTGGTTGAAGTGATATGTGAGATACGACGCCAGAAACAACAGCGAAACCACCAGCGCCGCGATCTGACAAGCGCGGTGCGCGATCACATTTCGCGCCCTGATAAAGGTGTAGCCAGTGAACAACAGCACCGCACTCGTGCCGTTAAGATAAGCATTCAGATGCGGTAAATAAGAAACGTAATCAGTCATGAGCCACAAGAAGCACAATGAAAATTAGCCACAAAAAAGCACAAAAAGCACAAATGAAATCAGGCATAAAAACGCAAAAGGCACAAATGAAGGAAGCCTATTAAAAAACCTCTTTTGTGCATTTTGTGCCTTATTGCGGCTGATCTGACTTACCAAGGCGCGCGACAATGGCCCTGACGTCCGGTGGAACAGCACGGCCTTTAGCGTCGAGCAAGGGCGGGTGTTGCGATCCGATCGCGCCCCATTCTCCTCCGGCCGGCGCTGGAATCGATCGCTTCATGAACGGAATGGGCAAACGACCTTCAGACTTGAGATAAAGCAGCGGGTTAATTGCAAACAGCAGCGCCATGACGAGGCTCACCACGACGATGAACATCGTGTCAATTGTGAAAAAGTCACCCGCGGTGAGCGCGCTCCACACCGCCAGCACTAGAAAAGCCAAAGCAATCACAAGACAAGCAAGGTTCAGTAATCTCAGTTCTTTGCTCATTAGTGTTTCTTTTTTCCAGCCGGCGTGCGCCGCTCACTAGTCTCTTCATAACCGCATCTTTCACACGTCCACAATGGAAACGACCCCGCTGGATCTGCCCCTGACTGGTAAACAGCCCGGTCTGAAGGAATGATCTTTCCACCGCAGCGCGGACACACACGCCCGCGGGTGGTACGTTTTTCAACATCGAGTGCGAGCGGATTGTCGTCAGTCATTTGTTCGGTGACGTTTCAGCACTATGAAGATCGAACAGAAGATCGCCGCCGGTGGAATCAACAAAACCAGCACGCCGATGTTGAAGTTGCGGATGAAGCGACTGTTGGTGGCGCTTGTCAAAGCAGCACGGCACATCGAACATTGCGCCTCGGCATACGAATTTGCCAGCAGCACTAAGCCGACGGCTGCAACGATCAAAACCAAAACTCGCCACCAATTCGATCTCATTTACGGCTCCTCTTCGGCCGCCGGCGCTACGGGTGGTTGTTCCTTGAACTGGTAACGCAACCCGGCAGACCGAAAACTGTCAGGGAAGAACGCAAACAAAAGGATAATACAAACCACCAGCATTGGAATAATCGTCAGAATCAAGCTCAGCCGCTCAAACTTCATGTGCATGAAGTAGGCGATGATCAGCGCTGCTTTAATGATCGAAAGACCGAGCAGCACAGTCAACATCAAGTAGATCGGCATGGGTTTGTAAGCCAGGAAGATCTCGATGAGAGTCAGAACTAACAGCCAAACCCAGATCGAAATGAACAGTTTGTTACTACCCGCAAAGTGTTCTTCAACGTGTGCGTCCGCAGTCATTTCATTCCCTCCGATGGCTTAGTGACCCGCAAGGTGATGGCCGGCGTCAACCGACATGATGTAAATCAGCGGGAACACAAACATCCAGACCAGGTCGACGAAGTGCCAGTACAAGCCACTGATCTCGACGTCTTCGTGCGTAAGCTTCTTGATGCGCCCGGCGACGACCAACAGGTAAACCGCGCCGGAAGCGACGTGAAACATGTGCAGTCCGGTGATGGTGAAGAAGGTTGCGCCGAACAGCGGCGAAGGAGGAACGCCGCTCGTCGTCGTAAATACTTTGACCCAGTGTTCGGGCAGGAAAAACGGCCGCATTCCCTCGTCGATCAAGTGTTTCCATTCGATCAAGTGGAGCACGATAAAGGCCACACCGAAGAGTATGGTCAACAGGATCCACTTCCTCGCCTTGTCTTTATCGCCTTTGCTCGAGGCCGAGACGCCAAACACCATCGTCAAGCTCGACGAGAGCAGGCAGAAGGTCATGACCGAAGAAAAGATAATGCTCGGCCAGAAAGGAAATGGAGTCGGCCAGACGTTTGACGCGCGCAGATAGCTGTAGCCTATGAGCAGCGCCGAAAACGTCAGCGAGTCGGAAACAATGAACAACCACATTCCCAGCTTGCGATGGCCCACGCGATAAGGAAGAGCGCCGCCTTCCCAATCCACCGCCGGGAAATGTCCCACACGTGCTTCAGTACTCACCTGTCACCTCCAAAGTAATAGGAGTAGGAATAGGTAGATCCAAAGAGCGTCCATGAAATGCCAGTAAATCGATACCGCATCCGCTGCCGCCTGTCTCTTCGCTGCAACCAGGGGCGTGCCTGGCTCGCGTCGCGATCGCACCCAGAGAAATATGAGAGCCAGCAGACCACCGGCGAGGTGCACCCCATGTGCACCAGTCAAAAGATAGAAGAACGAGCTGTGCGGATGGCTGGAGAGATAAACTCCCTGCGCCGATAACTGCCGCCACGCGCTCAACTGTGAAGCGAGAAATACGAGACCGAGCAACACTGTGATCAGCAGGTAGCGCGCGTAAGCGTCGTGAAGCGAAGCCTTCAGTTTTCGTCTGGAAATTTCGATCGTGACACTGCCGATCAAAAGCAATGCAGTGCTGACGAAAACCGCCTTCGGCATTTTGACTGGAATCCAGTCGTACGCGGTCGCCGACCTGACGATGTACGCGCTACTCAGCGACGTAAACAACATCGCCATCGACGCCAGCGCCACCCACATGCCGGTCCGATAACGAGAACCAATCGTGTTAATTACAGCAGACATCTATATCACCGTCTCAAAAGTCACGAGTTGCACTTGGACCGGGTCAGTACCACCTGCGGTAGCGGGTGGGTCAACCTCTGATTCCATATCGCATGGTCAGCCGTTGACCCACCCGCTACCGCAGGTGGTACTGACCGTATCCAAGTAGGTTTCCCTATTTAAAAATCAACAGCAGCAGCAACAGCCAAAGCCAAATTCCATCCATCGTGTGCCAGTAGAGTCCGACGACCGACGTCCACGCCACGTGCTTTTCATCTTCGAGCCCGAAGATGAATTTGCGACTTCGGATCAGTAGAAACAGAATCAATCCGATTCCGCCGATCAAGTGGGCGCCGTGCAGCGCTGTTCCCAGGTAGAAAAACGTGCTCCGGGGATGACTCTTGAAGTACACGCCCGCTCTTGCGAGTTCACGCCACCCGATGAGCTGCGAAATCAAAAAACCGACTCCCAGCGCGAGTGTTAAGAGCAGCCACCTGACGTGTGCGCTCGTCTTTGCGCGTTGTAAAGATCTCTTGGCCCTTTGAAACGTCCAACTGCTACTCACGATCAGCGCGGTGCTGACGAAAAACATTCGCGGCATCGCGACCGAAGTTTGTGCCTCAGACGACATGATGTAAACACTGGAAAGAGCTACGAACATCATCACGATGGCAGCCAGCAAAACCCACATCGTGATCCGGTAGGTAGCCGGTGAAAACTTTCGTTTTGACCGATCTCCACCGCCGTGCCAACCATTCCCGCCTGGCTTCTTACCGTTTGGTCCGGGAAACTGCCCGCCTGAACCGATCCCCCTGGTCGTGTCTTTCTTAGTGCTTGTGACCATTGTGGCCATCACCGCTTGGTATGTCGGCCCCCACATCAGTCTGCATTACGTAATCGTTAGGCGCTCCGGGCACGGCAAATTCGTAGGGTCCGCGATAGACCGTTGGTAACACACCCGCAAAGTTGTCGTGTGGCGGAGGCGTCGCGGTGGTCCATTCGAGAGTTGTCGCCTCCCATGGATTGTCAGTCGCCGTTTTGCCTTTGAAGAGGCTCCAGATCAGGTTGAAGTAGAAAAGAAACTGCGCCGAGATCGTGATGATCGCTGCAACTGACACCAGCAGCACCAGCGGATGCAGAGTCCTCAGAAACTCGTATTCGCCGAAACTCGAGTAGCGTCGCGGCATGCCGACAATTCCCATGATGTGCATGGGTACAAAGATCGTGTAAACGCCGATGAAAGTGAGCCAGAAGTGAATCTGTCCCATCTTCTCGTTCATGAGTCGCCCAAACATCTTCGGGAACCAGAAGTAAAGCGCTGCGAACATTCCGAAGATGGAAGCCACGCCCATCACGAGGTGGAAGTGTGCAGTGACGATGTAGGTGTCGTGCATCGCCAGGTCGAGTGAGCTCTGTCCGAGTATCAAACCGGTGATACCGCCCGCTACGAACAGCGAAACGAATCCGAGTGCAAACAGCATCGCCGTGGTGAAGCGAATTCGCGCTCCCCACAACGTTCCAAGCCAGTTGAATGTCTTCACTGCTGAAGGAACGCCGATCGAGAGCGTCAACACTGAAAACGCGATCGCGGAATAAGGGCTCATACCGCTGATGAACATGTGGTGGCCCCAAACGAAGAACCCGAGCAATCCGATCGCGAAGATCGCAAACACCATCGCCCGATAACCGAAGACGGGTTTGCGAGCGAACGTCGCGAGAATGTGTGACGTTGCGCCCATGCCCGGAAGAATCGCGATGTAAACCTCTGGGTGTCCGAAGAACCAGAAGAGGTGTTGCCAAAGGATCGGCGAACCACCGGTGTGCAGCGGGAAGTTCGGGTTTGTACCTGAAAGAAGTCCGCTTACGTAGAGTCCGCTCGGGATGAAGAAGCTGGTTCCCGCAATGCGGTCGAGCAGTAGCAGGATTCCACCGCCGAGCAGAACCGGGAACGACAACAGCGCCAGCACCGCAGTCGTGAACCACGCCCAGCACGTGAGCGGCATACGCATCAACGACATGCCCTTCGTGCGCATGTTCAGGAGCGTGGTGATGAAATTCAACGCGCCGAGTAGAGAGCCGACGCAAAAGATCGCGATGCTGATCACCCAGAGGTTCATGCCCGCGCCTTGTCCCGGCCCGGCGATCTTGCCGAGCGCACTCAGCGGTGCGTAACCGGTCCAACCTCCTATAGGCCCGACTGTGCCGCTGCCGCCTGCGAATGATGGACCAAGGGCAGAAAACCATGCGCCGATTGACGCATTACCTTCAACCACGATCGCGAGCAGGATCACGATGAAACCAACGAACGTCACCCAGAAGGACAACATGTTCAGCGTGGGAAACGCCATGTCTTCAGCGCCGATCTGAATCGGAAGGAAGTAATTGCCGAAGCCGCCCTGCGGCGCCGTCGTGAGAACGAAGAACACCATGATCGTGCCGTGCATGGTGACCAGCGACAGGTAGAACTCGGGATTCATCACGCCATTCGGCGCGCCTGTCGAAAATAGTGTTCCCAGGATGGGCCAGCTCGTGCCGGGCCACGACAGGTTCAATCGCATGAGCAGCGACATCACCATGCCGACCAGCACTGCCGCGAGCGCCAGTATGATGTACTGGATTCCGATGACCTTGTGGTCAACGCTGAAGATGTACTTACGTATGAAGCCCGTCGGTGCCGGGTGCCGGTGCACGCCGTCGTGAGTCTCAACTGACATCTGTCGTCTCCTATCGTCGACTAGGTTCTATGAAAAATTACTAGTAGTTCGGCAGTGGATACTTCGCGAGCAGTTCTCCCATCTTGGTCTGGAACTGCTCCTGCGGTAAAGCCTGAAGCGCCTGGATCTCTTCTTCCGGAAGCACCAGCATGTAACTCTTCATCTTGAAATGAAGCTGCCCGCACAGCTCGGCGCACGCGAGCTCGTACTTCCCTACTTTGTTTGCCGTGAAGTGGACCTTGATCTCCATGCCGGGAACCAGATCCTGTTTGAAGCGCAGTTGCGGTACCCAGAAGTTGTGAATCACGTCCTTCGATCGCAAACGCAGCTCGACCGGACGGTTCACTGGAATCGCCAGCGCTGCCGTCACCGCATCATCCGCCGCCGCCGCATCTGACGGATCGAGACCGACGAAGTTCAGGGTACCGTCGTCTATGAGTTGCGGATCGGTGCGACCGAATTTGTTGTCCTTGCCCGCGTAGTGGAAGTTCCACTGAAACTGTTGTGCGACCACTTCAACCGAGTAAGAACCCGGAGGCGCGTCGTGCAAGCGGAGCGAAGCCCAGACGCTTTGGCCCATCACACCGAGCGCGATAAATATGATCGCGGTGATCACCGTCCAAATCACCTCGAGACGATTGCTGCCGTGCGAATAGACGGCGCGTTCGCCGGACTTACCCGTGTCGCGATATTTCCAAACCATCCAACCCAGGCCGATCTGGGCGGCCGTGAAAGCAATTCCGACCACCACGATCGTGATCATGAACTGGCGATCGAGGGCGGGAGCATGCTCCGAGATTGCTTCCGGAAACCACCATTTACCGGAGATAAACAGGAGCACTGACAGCAGCGTAATAATCCAGATAATAACCGCAAGAACTCGTCCCATCGGTTACATCTCCTTTTGGGTTGGCTTAGCTATTCAAAACCATCAAGATAAACAGCAGCGGCAAGTAGAGTACTGACGCCAGCAACAAGCGGCGCGCCTGTTGTCGTGACATCGAAAATGCCGCACGTAGACTGCTGTAGAGAAAGAGCAGTCCGAGCACAATAGCTCCGACGAAGTAAACCTTGCCTGACATTCCCATCACTGTTGGCAGCAAGCTCACCGGCAACAGCATGAGCGTGTAGACGACGATCTGTTGCGCGGTTACGCGGCCGTCAGGTTCGACGACCGGAAGCATCAGAATGCCCGCGCGGCTGTAGTCTTCGCGATACATCCACGCGATTGCCAGAAAGTGTGGGAACTGCCAGAGAAACAGAATTGCAAACAGGATCCAGCCTTCAAGACTGATCGAGCCGCGCGCCGCGGTCCAACCGATCAACGGTGGCACCGCACCGGGAAAGGCGCCGACGAGTGTGGATAGTGATGTTCGAGTCTTGAGTGGCGTGTAAGCGAATAAATACCCGGCGATCACGGTCAACCCGAGTACCGCGCTCAGTGGGTTGACGAGAATGAGTAGATAAATCTCGGCGACGATCGTGATTGCGGCGCCGAATGCCAGCGCTTCCCACGGTGCGAGTTTGCCTGAAGGAAGAGGTCTATTCGCCGTGCGGCGCATGAGACCGTCGAGCTCGCGTTCGGCGTATTGGTTGAGCGTTGCGATTCCGGAAGAGAGCAGAGCGATTCCGAGAAGCGATCGAAGTAGCGCGAGATAGTCGATCGATGCCGGTGAAGCAAGCGCGAATCCGGCGGCCGAGGTCAGAACGATCAGGAACGTGATCCGCGGCTTCGTTAACTCGACGTAAGCCGCGACACGTTCACGAACCGACAAAGGCGATCGCTCGACGACTGAAACCGCTGATGTGCGTAAATCGATTGCGAACTCTTCCATCTAGTTACTTTCGATTCCTTTTTCTAACCGCAGATTTACGCCGATGAACGCAGATCGATCTGCGTTAATCCGCGTGGATCTGCGGTTAAAAACCCGGTATGTTCTCAACGTCAAGATAATCGTGGTGACGAATACCAATGCTCCGCAGGCGACGTGTGCGACCGTAATTGTGATCATCGGATTCAACGGTTGCGGATCGTTTGGCGAACGTACACGCGTCAAGTAAGCAGCAACACCAAGACTCAACTGCACCACGAGCAGCAAAAGCGCGATCGCTGCCGGTCGAGTCAAGAACGTCAAACCTTTGTGCCGTCTCAGCGTCGCCGATGCTGCACTTCCCAACGCAACAGTCACCACCACCGCCCCGATAATGTGCGCTATGGTCAACTCGATGGGAAGATGCTTGTCCCACCCAGCCGAATGTCGAAGCGTTGCGCCAAGAATCAATTGCACGAATATCGCCACAAGCGCGATCGTGCACAAGTAACGCAGCGGCATCACTCCCTCAGCTTCAGCGAGCGGCCGCGCCTCTATCCAACTCTTCGACGTGAAAACAGCAAGACTAACCGTCGTGCAAAAGAAAAGCTGTGCGAGCGTCGCGTGTGCTGACGAAACCGGCAACGGCAACAACATCTTCACAGTCAACGCGCCAAGCAGTCCCTGCGCGATCACCGCGATCAGTGCAAAGAGCGCGAGCTTCCAAACCCACTCACGTTTCTCTTTCACGCGGATGTAAACCGCGAGCGCGATCGTGAGTATTCCGACTGTCGTCGCCACCATCCGGTGCCCATGTTCCCAAAACAGGTTCCCGACCATCTTCGGGAAAAACTGACCATTTGAAAGCGGCCAGTCGGATGTGGCCAATCCGGCGTCGTTACTTGTGACTAACGCCCCGGCAATAATCAAGAAAAACGTCGCGCAAGCGACGAGAATTGCAAAACGATTAAGACCCTTGCTCATTGACTATTGGATTGCCAATTGCCGATGTGTCTCCACCGGCAATTGGCAAATGAAACATTTAGTGCTTCGTGCCCAGCGCCGGGAATTCGATCGCCGGCATCATTTGCAGTGAAGGACTGTTGGAAGTCGTGGCCGCACCACCGTCAAACGTGAAGTCAGCCTTGCCGCTTCCGTTTGCGGGAACCGTCACTTCCATTGTCTTCTCTGTCCCCTTGGCGCCGCCTTCTCTCCAGGCCACCACTGTGTACTTACCAGCCGGAACGCCTTTGATCTCAAACGAGCCGTTTTCAGCGCTCACCGCGTAGAGTGGGTGCTTCATCACACCGATGTAAGCCTTCATCCATGGATGCTGGTTGCATTTGACCGGAATCAGCGTTTCGGCTTTCGAGAAAGTCTGTTCGATCGGCGCGGCACCGACAGCCTGCGTCTGGTTCCACTCTTTATTCAGTGTCGGAGTGGGATGGATGTTGTGCGTCGTCTGATCGCTGTTGGTGATGCTGATCTTCTGATTGACCTGAATGCCCAGCACGTGTGGTCTGTAATGGCAGCCGTTCTGATCGAGAACGACGGGGCTGCTTGGAGTGGCCCAGGTGTAATCGCCTACCTTCTTCCCACCTTCCACTGTCCCTTCCTTGACGTAGACAAACACGTTGGCAAGCTTGCCGTCCGTAACAACGGTGTCATCCGTCGTCAGGTTTGGATTTTTCTGACCGCAAACCGGATCCGCTGAAGTGTCGATCTTCCTCGGCGCCGGCGGTGTGCCGTTAAAACTAATCACGCCGGCAATGCTGCCTGTTGGGCCGCTGTAAGGGCCTTCTGCCGACTTCTCCGTTGAGGCTACACCTTCGTTTCTATTCGTATTACTGCACGCATTACCCAGCGCCAGCAGAGACAGTACAATCGATAACACAAGCCAGACTTTTGTCTGCTTATTCATGATTAACTCCTCCAAACTAAGATAACTTTCACGATAACTGTAGCACGCCACCGATGCGCCACAAAAAGGCACAATCGATTAATCGATCTCTTGTGCCACTCGGCGCCCGAGCTCCGCGCGCGCACGACCGCGCGGATGGTGCGAACGCACCTTCTTTCTCTTCGCACGCGCGTGATGTTGCGTAGTGGCCGCCGTCGGCAGCGCGGTGGTCGCAGGACCAGCCGACAACAACGCACGCTGCTCGTCCGGACTCAACAGAAACATGTACCGCACCAGCAGCCGCGCATGATCGTCGTGATAATTCACAGCGCTGACAGGCGGCT
Source organism: Pyrinomonadaceae bacterium (assembly GCA_044867025.1). Taxonomy (GTDB): domain Bacteria; phylum Acidobacteriota; class Blastocatellia; order Pyrinomonadales; family Pyrinomonadaceae; genus PSRF01. The sequence goes on from JBIOUJ010000266.1 coordinate 16,423, forward strand.
GAGCGAGATTAACAACCCACCGCTCACCTTCCTTGCGGAAGAGCCCACTCGGCATCGCCGTTCCCGGACTAATCTGTGACGGATCCAAAAGCCAGCGGAACGTCCAGTCAGGTTTCAAGCGCTCGGCTGCCAAAAGGAAATTCGGCGCGATCGCTTTTGCGTCGCGAGCCGGATCGCCTGTGATGTGACACTTCAAACAGGGCGTTCCCGACGTAAACATCTCGCGCGCGACGAGCCGCTCCTCAGCCGTCAGAGGCTTCATGGGCTCCTTAATATAAGGATCCTGTTGCCCTGACATCGCCATGAAGAAACGCACGAGCATCTGCAACTCGTTCGGCGAAAAATTGAACGTCGGCATCCTGAATTGCAGGTACGGACGTACGCCGTTGCGGTCCAACCCGGGTTGCGGATGCAGTCTTATTTGACTATCGGCCGCGGCTGCCTGTGGCGAACCTGACGGTTGGGGCGAAGCTGAAGCCTGTGGCGAAGCGAAAGGCTGTGGACCAGGCCCCGCCAGCGCGTTGATCTGTTGTTGCTGTCCCGGAGTCTTCTCACCACTCAGCGATGGATCGTGTAAGAACCTCAGCAACCATGCCGGATCCACACGCGCACCTTCACTCGTCAGACGCGGCGGCAGCAGATCCTTACCTTCGGGCGTCGTATAGAAAGGCAGGTCCTGCACGACCGATCGCTGTCCGACCTCAATCTGGTGACAGCCCATGCAGTTGTACTTCTTGATGACCCACCAGCCGTTCTGAATATCCTGACGACGCTGATCCTCTGGTGTGTAGAAGAGTGTTGACGGAACATTCGAACCCTCGGCTCCGACGCTTCCCAGAAGGAAAGTTGTCAAGGCGTTGCGCCATTCTGGAGTCAGATACGGCTCCGGCATCTTCAACTTGTCTTTCGGATCCTTCTCCTTGCCCTCATCGTAGAGCGACGGCTCTTCGATCTTTCTCTCGAAGAAACCCTTGTGGTTGTACCAGGGCTTATGCTCTTTCTCGTCGGGCCGCAGTTTGAGCGGGTCTTCACCGTTCTCTGCATGGTGCGTCTGAAGCGCAAAATCAAGACGCTCGATCGGAGTCGCACCTTCAACCGTCAACTCCTTACCGATGCGTTGCTCGTCTTCGAAGCCCTTGATCTCGTGACAACCGGCGCAACCGTACTGCTTGATCAGTCGTTTGCCGTCGTCCTTCAGCTTCGGGTCGTCCATGAAGCTCGCACCCTGGTAACTGGGCGGCGAAGAGAGCGAGAAGAGATAGGTAGCGATGTCGCGCGCGTCTGACTCCGACAGACGGAAGTTCGGCATCACCGTCATGTTCTGCACTTGCAGTTCCGCGCCATCATTCGGACAGCGTGAGTGCAGCTCGGTATCAAAGACAAACGGCAACCCCTTCTTCGAATAATCCTCAGATGTCAGATCGCGCTTTTCCTTCGGACAGTAAGGCGCAACTCGATCGCGCGGGTTGTGGATCCAGCGCACGATGTAATCGAAGTTGGCTTTTTCGCCGACTCGTTGAAGGTTCGCAGCAAAATGTCCGCCCATTCTGTTGTCGCCTTCACCAATCGAATGGCAAGCAAGACAGCCGCGCGATTCAAAGAGTTCCTTGCCGTGTCCGGCATTTCCCTGTGGCTGTGTCGGCAGTTTTGAGTCGAAGCCCTCCTGCCAGAGATACGCGGCGATGGCCTGGATCTGATGCTGCGCATCTTTATCCTGCAAGTTCGTGCGGCCTTCCAATGGATTCGCGAACCGCCAGAACCTCGGCATCTTTGTATCCGGCCGAAATGCCCACGGATCTTGCAGCCACACTGGAACCCACTCTTTGCGGAGTTTTACGCGAACATCTTTCAGGTTCGGACCGACTTTCTTTTGATCCTGCATGAGATACTTCGCTTGCAGGTTCATCTGATCGACACGCGCCGCGAGCAGACTGTTAGTCACGCGCAAACTGTTTGCATGAGCCAACAACTTCTTGATCTCTTCATCCGTTCCTGAAGCCGCCTCATCCTCGCGAATCTGTTTCTCGTTTGCGCGAATCTGATCTTCAAGCTGTCCGATCTGCTGGCGAGCGCCTGCGAGCGTATCAGTCTCGCGGTCGAAACCTTCGTAACGATGACAACCCATGCAGCCGCGTTCCGAGAACAGGTCGCGTCCGAGATTGAGGACCTCCGCGCCCTGAGTCACTCGATCGCGCGCGTGACACTGCTGGCAGCCGGCCTCAGTATTCTCTTTTTCAAACATGGGCCAGAGCCAGAAGCGGTGACGGCCATGCCCCTTGGTGATGTTGGTCGTGGCGCGGCCATTACCCCAGTGACAACTCGAGCAGCCAAACTTTTCGGGATTGTGAACCTGAAGGATTTCGCGGTTCGGATGACTGACAAAAGCACGCGCGAGGCTGTCCGGCTCTTTGCCTGGTCCATCGGGCGCCATGTCAGAGGCTTTTATGTTGAGGGGCTCTCTGATGCCTGCGTGACACACCTCGCAGCGGTCGACGATGTTGTAGGCAGTGACGCTGAGTTGATGGCCGAGGATCGAGTAATCGTAGGCCGCCATCTTGGTTTTCAAACCCTCAATGGCTGCGGGACCGAGCCCGATCAGATTGTTTTTGACGTAATCGTCCTTCTTTTTCGCGAGTTCGGACGGCTTCTTCAACAGCTCGGCTTTTCTGCCCAGTCCCTGCGCCTTCTGCTCGCGCAGATCGTCGTAAAGCTTTTCAAGCTGAGCGTAGTTCAGCCGTTGTTTCTCGACTGACTTTCCGCCGTCCGACGGCAACTCGACAGTTACCTGTTCCTGTCTCTTGTCCTCAGCCTGTTTGCGATAACGTTCCTTGGCTCTGCCTTCGGAGATCTCGACGTTGTAGTTGATAACCGTGAGTTTACCGCGCTGGTTTTGAAAGGTATCGGTGATTGCGTCGAGTTTATGCTGTGCGCGGGTGACCTCGGCGTCGATCTGCGCGATCTCGTCTTTAACCTCAGCACGAGCTGCTTCTTCATCAGCCACGAGCTGCTGGTACTCAGGACTTTCCTTGACCTCCGCTTCTGTTTTACCGGAGTTCGCTTTGATACTGTTCAGATATCGCGTGTAGCGAGCAACAAACTCCCGCTGCATGCCCTTCCAGGGCCGCTGGCCGAACGCTTCATCGTAAAGCGCCCAGGCTATTGAAAGCGTCATCAGCAGCGCGCTGACTAACATCCAGCCGCTGGTGGAGCTACTGACGATCGGATCGTTCGCGGGTAGATCTGGCTCTTTTTTAATTAACGATTCGCCGGCCCCTGGAGCATCCGCCACTATGATTCCTCCACGCTACTCGTATATTTCAGAAATTGATATTCAACCAGGGAATTACCCACACATACTTAATGGTCAACGTCAGCCGCAAAATCAGTTTTACCGGTAACGCGAGCAATACGCTTACTGCAAAAAACTGAAACGTCAGGTATTGCAGCAGGCTCGTGCGCGCCAAAAGCTTCTGTTCGAATGGTTTTTTGGGAAACAGAGCCTGGTGAAACTCGCGCAGGCTAAATACTCGCGGCAGCCTGATCCTCTTGAAGTCGACGGTCATCAGCCAGTGAAAGAAAAGCGCGCCCACCACAAAGAAAACGCTGACAACAATGAAGCCGAACAAGAATTTCGCAACTGAATTTGTGGCCAGGAAGCCGAGTCCGATGGCCTTGCCGATCCGGCTCGTCGCGACCCAATCGTGCAGGTCGATGTTCTTATCAAACACGACCGCGTTGTGGTCCCAGGTTTGTCCCGGCCAGAACCAGATCCAACCCGGTCCACGAATGAAAGTCCCAATCACGATCAAAAGAATCCACATCAAAAAGCCCCAGCCAAACATCAGCAATGCAAAGCGCCGTTGCTTCAACGTGTAATAGCCGTTGCCGAGTGGATTGGAATCGACATATGGAAAGACCATCAACCCGACCATGATGATCGACGGCATCACGACGCCCGCGATCCACGGATCAAAATAGACCAGCATTTCCTGAAGACCGAGGAAGTACCACGGTGCTTTGGAAGGATTCATGGTCAGGTTCGGATTGGCTGGTTCTTCCAAGGGCGCGTTGAGCGTGATCGACCAGACAAAAAGAATCACCGTGACAATGACGGTGGCAAGAAATTCGATGCGAACCAGATAGGGCCAAACGTGTAGTTCCCTTGCCCAACCCGGCCGCCACGGCTCGACTTTGCGATGATGTACCTTGGCTAGTTTCGGATCCGCTTCGAGTTGTTCGACGAGGCGATCATTCGCGATGGCTTGCCTGATTCCCAGCCAGGTGAAGAATGGGACGAGGAAAAGCATCGCCACGATGGGAATGTTGTCAGGCGCCGACGAGATCGTCCACAACTGGTGCCAGTCCTGGACCGTGAACGCCCAGATAGCGGCGATCACCAGCAGCGCTCCCCAAATCGTCCACTTGTTGATGTATCTCTTCATTGGATACCTTCTCTGCGGCCCTCTGCGTATCTCTGCGGTCTCTGCGTTCGAAATGCCGTTTTAACGCAGAGAGCGCAGAGATACGCAGAGGAACGCAGAGTTAAATCACTTCTTCTTCGCGACCGCTTTCATCTCCGACTCGAGCATCACCGGCGCCGGACCCGAGATGCCGCCGTCCTTTCGTATGCGCCAGAAATGCACAGCCATGAAGATCGATGCAACCAGGGGAATCCCGATACAGTGCCAGATGTAAGAACGCAGCAACGCGTTGGAGTCCACAATCGAGCCGCCTAACAACCCAAACCTCACGTCGTTGTAGGCAGTCAACCCCAATTGCGGCCCAAAAGGACCTTCGTGACCCAGCATCGGTGTGGCTCGCGCCATGTTCGTACCCACGGTCACCGCCCAAAAACCAAGCTGGTCGTCGGGCAACAGATACCCGGTAAACGAAAGCAGCAGCGTCAACACCAGAAGCACGACGCCCACGCACCAGTTAAACTCTCGCGGCTTCTTATAAGATCCGGTCAGCACCACGCGAAACATGTGCAGCCAGGTCGTGATCACCATCAGGTGCGCTGCCCAGCGATGCATGTTTCTCAATAGCTTTCCGAAAGGCACGTCGTGCTCGAGATAGAGAATGTCCTTGAAGGCGTCGGCCTTTGTCGGGTGGTAATAGAACATTAAAAGGACGCCCGTGAACGTGAGCACGATGAAGAGATAGAACGTGATCCCGCCCATGCCCCACGTGAACGGGTAACGCACTGCGTCGCGATTGATCTTCGCCGGATGCAGGTGCAGGAAGACGTTTGACAGAATCGCGAGCGAACGGTTGCGCGGATCGGAGCGATCGTGCGAAACACGGAAGATCGACTTCCAGAGCTGCGTATCCTGCGGATCCTTGTACTCCTTGGCTTCGTCAATCGCACGGTCTTTCAGCGCACTGCTGCCCTCCTTCACTCGTTCGAGGAAGCTGCGATTGTCTTCGTCACCGGAAGTTAGTTGTTTTGTCTCTTTAGGATCAGACTCGTCTGCCATATCGATGTTCTATACCGGAATAAAAGCGCCGGCATCATCAAATTCGCTCTTTTCACCTTTTGGCCACTCGTAGAGCGTGCCGGTGTCAACCACAATCTGTCCTTCTGCGTCCAGCGCCACTTTCGCGCGATCCATAGGTCGCGGCGCAGGGCCTTCGAAGTTAATGCCTTCGCTGTCGTACCCACTGCCATGGCACGGACATTTGAACTTGTTCTCACTCGCCTTCCAGTCAGGAGTGCAGCCCAGATGCGTACAACGCGCATAGATCACAAACAATCGATCCGATGTTCGGGTTACCCAGATGCGATACTGCTGCTGCCATTTCGTGTCGACGCCGAGTGCATAGTCGTTCGGCGATCCGATGCGAAATATGCTGGAGGGCTCTAGAATGGAGCGCGGCAGGAAGAACCGCACGAACATCAGAAAGAACGTGATTAGAGATCCGGCGACGGTGGCCCACACGATGCGCCGGCGCATCTTGTTCACGGGAGGATCGGAAGTGGTCTCGACAACTGCCGCAGGTTTTGCGGGAGCCGCAGCTCTTGGCGGCGCAGCGGCCGTCGTGCCAGTCATCGGGGCGGACAATTGATCGGCTTGACTATCCAAGTACAAACCTCCATCGACTCAAGTCCGTATTGCCGGGTGTGGCGAACTTCCGTGGGTACACTTCGACTTTACTAACTGAGAGCAAACTATACAACTCCACCTCGAACAGGGATTACTCTCTGAGCAGCAAAACGAGTTATTAGCTTAAACATGAAGAGCGCCGCACCTATCAAAAACAAATATAATGTGGTCGGCGGCGCTATTTATACCTTTTTTCTCAATTAGCTGGCAAGAAGTATCATGCTTAGACATCACGTCATCATCTATTCACGACCCGGTTGTCATCTCTGTGACGAGGCGAAGGCCGCAATCCAGAATGCCGGATGCAGCGACAAGTTCTCTTTTGAAGAGGTGAACATCGAATCTGATGAAGAGCTGCTCAGAAAATATAAGCACGACATTCCCGTCGTGATGATCGATTACGTTGAGGCGTTCCGGCACCGGGTCAACGTCGATGAATTCATTCGTTTAATCTGTGTTTAAAAGTGAACTTGTTCTTTGAGGCTCTCGATGGATTCATACAACCTGGCGCGCTCGCCTTCGTTCGTTGATTGGCGGTAAGCCATCACGAGATCTTTGAGTCCCGCGAGTTCTCGGTACAGACCTGCATTTTCGATGGGCGGCGTGAGGTATGAAATGAGTTCCGCGTATGAGCGTCGCTTGGCGATCGAGCCTTCCGAAGGATTGTTGACGCTGTAAACGTAAAAGTTCGGCATTTCATCGATCAGACGATCCGGCCAACACTCTCCAGACAGTCCGATCTGCTTTCCAGGCATGAACTCGAGCGCGCCGTGTGTGCCGAAGTGGATCACGCCGTCGACGTGCAGGACTTTCGAGAGGTACGTGTAAAACGCCATGAAGCCGTGATGGGGCGAGCCGCTGCGCGCCATCATCAGCCGCATCGGATCGCCTTCGAAACCGAAAGTTGGTTGGACGCCAATGAAGATGTTGCCGAGTTTTAGTCCCTGAATCAGCAGATCTCGACCGAACGAATTGATCGATCCCGGCGCGGCTCCCCAGTCGTTCTCAAGTTCTCTGACGTATGGACACAGTCGCCTGTATTCCTCGACGCTCATCCGGTAAGCGACATTCTCCAGTAATCGTTCCCTGAACTCGTCAGCGGAATCAGGAATCTCGACTTCGTAACCTTCGTCATGCAAACGCTTCAACAGGTCGAACACGCTCGGAAACACATCCAGATCAGCGGCAGTGCCGATGTTTCCCTTGTTTGGCGGAAAACAGAAAAGAACGATGGCGAGCTTAATTTGATCGTGAGGAGTATTTCGTAAAGCGTTCCAACGGCGCAGGCGGCGCGCGAGCCGCGTGCATCGATCGTCGAGAGCCATAGGCTCCTGTCCGCGTGCGGGTATGCCACCGTAGACGAAGGGTTCTGTGGCGCCGTCGATCTCAGGAATCGCGATCTGCATGCCGGCCTGAACTGGATTCAGTCCCGTTTGCGAATCACTCCAGGCTTCGATCGTTTGTGTATCGAGACTCACCGCCGAACGATACGGCAGGTTTAGCTCACGCAGAAATCGCGCGGCAGCGGCGCTGTCGTTCATCGCTGGACCACCAACGAAGCTGAAACCGGTGAGTGAGACGATCTGGCTGACGCGGGGTTTGTTTTCAGAGTCGATGAAAAACTTCGACACGGCTTCGCGATTGTCCATCAGCGTTGCGATCGCGGGAATCACGCTCAAGCCCTCGGATTCGATGGCGGTGATGAGTGCGTCATAGTGTTTGGTGGTTTTACTAACCACCTGTGGTCTCATTAAGAGCAGTCCGATCGTCGACTCCGGATCGAGTTCGCGCTTGTACCACTTTTCGTAGTTTTCGAAAGACTCGAACAGCGCTGACGCCCGCGGATGATAGATCGCAACCGAGGGCATGTTTTCAGGTTCAGCAATGCGAAGTTTGCGTCTCCGGAGCCGTTCGTCGCGAACATAATGCTTCAATGCGTAAAGCAGCATTGCCTGAATGTTGGCGGGCGTGGGCTGGAGAAAGTAGCAAAACAGATAAAGGTAGTGCTTTGCGTCGGTGAGCGCGCCTGCCGTCGGCACAAACTTGAGAATTCTCGGCAGCCGTCGAAGCAAATTTAAATACTGTCCGTGTCCATTCCTGGCGCGGGTCGACTTATCACGCCGTGCATACCTCGCCATCCAACCGGCGAACGACCCCACGTCCAACTTGCCCATGCGCGTTCGTCGCATGAGTTCCGGCATGCAGTTAATAACCACGACCGCATCGTGCCGATTCTTCTCGAGCGCTGAAACCAATCGCGACGCATTCTCACCATCCATAACGTGAATGACGAAAACCACATTCGCTTCCCGCAGATCGTTTTCAACATCCTGCCACTCGGCATCATTCAACGGCGAACCAAAGTTATATGCCGCCACACGAAGATCAAGCCTGTGCACACGATTGATCTCTCGCTCCGCGTTCTTGAGCGGCGCGAGCAAACTCGACCCCACATAAAGCACCGTAATATTCATTGGACAGGATTTACAAGATGTTTACAGGATTTACGGGATTCATCTTGAAAAATCCTGTAAATCCTGTCTATAAAAGCGCCTTCTACGCTACGCCCTCTAATTGATCTTCGAGACTGCGACTTATTTCTCGCAATTGTGCGATCACGCTTTCATCCACATCCCAGTACCCGCGCCCATTCGCCTCCAACAGACGCTGCACAAGCGCATGCGCCGAGTGCGGATTCAAATCCCGCAAACGATCCAGCATCGCCTCGTCAAACAAGAACGTGTTCGCCACTTCCGAGTAGATCCAATCGTCAACCGCATCCGCTGTCGCACTCCAGCCAAAGGTGTTCGACACATGATTTTCGATCTCAGCCACACCTCGAAAACCATGTTTCAGCATTCCTTCGTACCACTTCGGATTCAGCGTCTTCGCACGCGTCTCCAAACGAACCGTTTCCTCGAGCGAACGAATCTTCACTTCGCGTGAAAGACTGTCTGACAGGTAAATTGCCGGGCGCGCCTGTGCTCTCTTCTCAACGGCCTTCGAAATCCCGCCGAGGTACTCGAAATAGTGGTCCACGTCCGTCAACCCGATCTCGAACGTGTCGATGTTTTGATACGTCGCCTCGACACGCGACAGCGCGCGGTCCATCGCCACGCGCGCTTCCCTGCCCTCGATCGCGCGGCCCTTCGAATCGCGGCCGTACGCGAAACATTTTCGCGTGACAAAAAGATCTCCGAGCGTCTCTTCACGTTCCCACTGCGAATCCATCACCATGAAATTCACGTTCGTGCCGTAATTGCCGGGCGCGTTTGAGAAGACGCGAACAGCCGCGTCATCCATGTCGCACGCATCCTGTCGGACCTGTTCGAGAACATGCTTGCGCACGTAGTTCTGGTCCAATGGTTCATCGAGCTGGGCGACGAGACGAACTGCCTTGTCCAACAACTGCACAGTCGGACTAAACAGGTCGCGAAAGATGCCGGACACGGTCATCACCACGTCGATCCGCGGTCTGCCGAGCTCAGCCAAGGGAATCGCTTCGACGCTCGTAGTCCGAAATAGAGCATCGCGGACTGGGCGTGTGCCGAGCAGCCAGAGCGCCTGGGCCACACCTTCGCCTTGCGTCTTGATGTTGTCGAGCCCCCAGAGCACCAGCGCCATCGCTTCGGGATAACGCCCGTTCTCTGTTTTATAACGGTCAAGCAGTTGGTTGGCGACAGCTTCACTTCGGGCGAAAGCAGTCGCCGAAGGCACACCGTAAGGATTGATTGCGTGAGTGTTTCGACCCGTTGGCAGTATGTCAGGATTCTGAACGATGTCGGCCCCCGGACCAGGCTCGACGAACTCCCCGCGCAGCGCACGCACCAGTGAATCGATTTCATTGTTACTCTGCAGCTTCGTCGATACCGTTTCTAGCAGACCAAAAACGGGGCGGGTCACTTCCGCGCTCAATCCTTTTTGCTCAAGAAGCGCGACCGCCGCATCCGCGCCATGCTCGACAAACTCGCGCACGCCTTCATCAACCAACGCTTCCGGCAGCGCGCGAACGCCAGCCTCAGGCCGGTCGAACGACGCAATCATTTTAAATAGATCGATCTTTTCGCCGGCCAGCGACGCGCGCCCAAACACGTGCAGTCCCGTAGGGATCAACCGCTCTTCGATCTCCACCAACTGCTCGTAGAGCTCGAACACGCGCGCATCCCGTTCGTTTTGTGTCTTGTTTTGTGCTTTTTTGCGGCTCAACCGACCTTCACAAACCGTGCGTTCAAAATCTTCGCGAGACGCCGCGTCTCTTCACTCGATTCAAACTCTTTCTGCGTATCGACAACAACCACACGCGTCCGCAGCCTGTTGAGCGCAACCGTGAGTTCTCTCAGTTCTGACTCGATCTTCACCTGTCGAAACGCACGCAAGTTGAGCCCGCCGCGTCTCAGCGGAACATTCGAATGTCCATCCGTAAACAGCAACACAACCGTCTCGCCGAATTTATGTCCGACAAGTTCGAGCAACTCGATCGTAGTCACGAGCCCCAGCCCGAGCGGCGTGCTGCCTCCCATTCGCAACGAATCCAGCACACGTCGCGCGCGAAGAATGCTGCGCGACGGCGGCAGATCGACGTTCGCTGTCGTGCCGTGAAAAGAGACGATGGCAACACTGTCGCGATTAAGGTAAGACCGCCGCAGCAGCTTGAGGATCGTACTCTTCGCTCGTGCGATGCGGTTTGCCGCCATGCTTCCCGACGCATCGATCGCAAAAACAAACAGCGTCCCCTGCTTGTGTTTCAGCAACTTGTAACGCAGTGCCTCGGAACTAACGGGCAACCGCATCGTTCCAAGACCAACAAGCGCACGTACAGTCGCATCGAGCGCCACCCGTGCCCCAGCGCTTCTAAAAGTCACAGCGCGCGTGTACCTTCCACGCCGCTGGTCCAGCGCGGCTTTTGTGCCGTGCGCGCGTCGACTCTGCGAACGCGCTTTCTCCTTGCGATCCGTCGTCCTTAAGTGCTCGTCCAATTGCAACTTCCCCGACTTTCGTTCACGTGCCGGCGGCGACGGCGTATCGACCGTATTCGGTCTGGAACTGCTGCCTGTTCCCGTGGCACGCTGTCGCGGAGCTTGTTTGTTCGACTTGCCGGGCTGATCCAGGTTCTGGGTGTCGCCACCATTTCCACCGCTCGACGGTTGCGGTGACGGTGTGCGCGGAAATACTTCGTCCACTGCCTGTTCGATCTGTTCGCTTGTCGCGGTTTCATCCAGCGCGTCTCGGCGCAGACGGTGCCGCAGCGACATCGCAGAAACTTTCTTCACGTGTTCGTCGGTAACTGCTCGCCGTCCTTCAAACGCCGCCAGCGCACGCGAAGCACGCATGATCGTCAGCTCACCACGATGACCATCGACTTTCAGGTCCGCGCAGAGTTGCGCGATCTTCTCCAACACGGGTCGCGCAACATCGATCTTGCCGAGGTTCGCGCGTGCACGTGTGATTCGTTTGCGCAACTGCTCCTGATCTTCAGCAAACGACTCACAAAACGCTTCCCGATCTCGATCGTAACGTTCGCGACGCTCGACGATATCGATTCGATTCTGAAGGTAGTTCTCTGTTTTGACCTCAACGTGCAGACCAAACCGATCCAACAGTTGTGGCCTGAGCTCACCCTCTTCAGGATTTCCCGATCCGATTAAAACAAAACTCGCGGGATGTTCGACCGATACGCCCTCGCGCTCGACCTTGTTCCTTCCCGTGACCGCTACGTCCAGCAGAAGATCGACCAGGTGGTCCTCCAGCAGGTTTACCTCGTCAATATAAAGAAAGCCCCGGTTCGCGCGCGCCAGTAAACCCGGATCGAAAGCCTTTCGCCCGGCAGACAGCGCGCGTTCGATATCGATGGTTCCGCAGACCCGATCTTCAGTCGCTCCCAAAGGTAGTTCGACAACTGGCACAGCGACCGACTTCCTCGCGACTTTTTTACTTTCACGACATTGATCGCACGCGTCACCCGGATCGCAGTTATACGGACAACCCTCCACCACCGAAATCTGCGGCAGCAGATCGGCGAGCGCCCGCACGGCCGTAGACTTCCCTGTCCCGCGATGACCCATGATCAAAACGCCGCCAATCAGTGGATCGACGACGTTGAGAATCAGTGCGAGCTTCATCTCCTCCTGCCCAACAATCGCGGTAAATGGGTACGTTCGATTCTCCACGGCCAGACAGCTTACCTGATCCTGCGCAATCTCCGTAATCTGCGCGAACTACCTGTTGACAAGCAAACCGGGACACCATAGAGTGCGCCGCACTCATCGTAGTCTTCCAGGCATTATTAGCTGAACCTTACTTTTAACGACCTCGGCCCAGGGATTTTTTTATGCCTCATGTCAGCTCACGAGCTTTCCTTCGTCTCTTATTTTCAGTCGTAGGCTTGTGCTTCGCGATTTCAACTGTGAAGGCGCAGGTGCCTCGGGTCAACGTTGCCCTCGCGGCGAATGGCGGGCTGGCCACTGCCTCTTCTGAATACAGCAGCGCATATCCGGCAGTATCTGTGAACAACGGCGACCACCGTGGCCTGAATTGGGGAAACGGGGGCGGCTGGAACTGCTCCACGGCAGACACTTATCCCGATTGGGTACAGGTCGAATTCAATGGTAGCAAGACAATAGATGAAATCGATGTGTTCACTCTGCAGGACAACATTTCAGCACCTTCAGAGCCGACAGAGACGATGAGCTTTACGCTTTACGGCCTTACGCAGTTTGAAGTGCAGTATTGGAACGGAGCGAATTGGACGACTGTGCCGAGTGGGGACGTCTCCGCTAATGACAAGGTCTGGCGTCGCTTCAATTTTAATGCGATCACGACGATAAAGATCCGAGTGCGCGTGTGGGCTGCGCTTTTCCATCACAGCCGAGTAGTGGAACTTGAGGCCTGGACGGTCGGAGTACTACCTCCACATGGAAACAATGTTGCGCTCGCGGCGAATGGAGGTGTCGCCTCAGCGTCGTCCACATACTCTGCGGCTTACTCGGTTGAGGCCATCAATAACGGCGATCGTACCGGCATCAATTGGGGAAACGGAGGTGGCTGGAACTGCGCCACGGCCGACACCTATCCTGATTGGGTAGAGGTTCAGTTTGACGGCAGTAAAACAATAGATGAAGTCGACGTTTTTACGCTACAGGATGGAATCAGTAGTCCTTCATATCCGACGGAGGATATGACGTTTACTCTCTATGGCGTCACGCAGTTTCAGGTGCAGTTTTGGAACGGCAGCGGCTGGCTTGATGTACCTAACGGCAACGTAACAAGCAACAACAAAGTCTGGCGACGATTTAATTTTTCGCCTATCACCACCAGCAAGATACGGGTGTTAGTGCACGACGCGCTGTTCCATAACAGCCGCGTAGTAGAGCTCGAGGCGTGGACACCTCCGACGGCCTCATCGACTGCACGTCTTGATCCGAGGAACGGCACGGGCGGTGTTGGCGAGAATCCACTGTCGCGCAACTTCAATTGGAGTTTGCCGCTGATGAGTTTGCCGGGCCGCGCGGGAATGGATCTGGGGCTCACCTTATCTTACAACTCGCTGGTGTGGACCAGGACCGGATCTGTTATCTCCTTTGACGATGATCATGGCTTCCCAAGTGCTGGGTTCCGGCTGGGATTTCCAGTCATTCAGCCGCTTCACTACAATCCGGAGGTTGGCAAATATGCTTATCTGCTGATTGGTTCCGATGGGAGTCGCACTGAGCTGCGACAGGTTGGCATTTCGGCATTATTTGAATCGGCGGATTCCGCACATCTGCTACTTGATACCACGCTGACGCTGCCGGCTCCCGACAACGGTAAGTTCGTGCTGCGAACAACCGACGGAACCACGATGTGGTACGAATTGATAGGTGGCGATTATCAGTGCACGCAGATCAAGGATCGCAATGGTAACTTCATAACCATCAATTACCTGAACGGGAAGATTGACACCATCACCGACACCCTTAAACGTCAAATCACTTTTGAGTACGACGCCGATGAGCGGCTGGAAAAGATCACACAAGTATGGCAGCAGCGAACACAAACGTGGGCGTCTTTCGCCTACACCGACGTCCTGGTCCAAACCGCTTTTACGAATCTCACCGTCGACGGGCCAGCGAATGGTTCGACGCGTAAGCTGCTTTCGAAAGTGACGCTGGCGGACAATTCTCCGACGCCAGGCAACAACTCACGCTTCGAGTTTTCCTACACCTCGTGGGCACAAGTCTGGAAGGTGAGCAACTTTGCCGCCGATAATCGCCTTGTCAACTTTCGTTCTTATAACCTGCCAGGCTGGAATAGTCCGCCAAGTCCTGAGCCACAAATTGATTGTCCACGCTTCACCGAACGACGCGACTGGGCAGAAAACTGGAATCGCACTGGGAATCCAGCAAGCGGCTACATGTTGCCCACCGGAGCGGAACAGGAAGTGGTCACTACTTTCACGGGTTCCCAAGCGGGCACCGCTAATGTGCCCGATCAAAGTCCGCAAAGCGCCACCGTGGTCCAAATAACAAACCCCGATCAAACCTTTGACAAGATCTACTTCCTCGGCACAACTGGGACCGATTCCGGGTGGCGAGTTGGTTTACCCTTTTTAGTGGAGTCCTATGACATCGGTGGCTCAATACCACAGCGGCAGGTCGTGACCACTTGGACGCAGGACGATGAAACGAGTTTATTTGTCATTAATCCGCGCGTCTCGGAAACAAATGTTTACGACCCATCAGACAATCGGAAGCGGACCGAGACCGTATATCAGCCACACGTACTGGGTAACGGCATGACCTGTCAGTTGCCGGAGGACATTCGTGAATACGACGCAAACGCCAGCAGTGTGTTGCGCACAACGCGAACAATTTATGAAGACAACGCAGCGTACCTGAGTCGTCGGATCATTGGCTTGCCGAAGCACCGATTAGTTTACGAAGGTCTCGCACCATCGGGCGTTCTGCGATCCAAGCTGGAGTTTATATACGACAGTGGATCAATCGAGGGCACAGAGGTGCTGGCGCAACATGACGATGCCTATTACAGCGCGAGCTTCGTTGTTGGCAGGGGGAATCTCACAAGCGTGCTGCGTTATGACGTGAATGACCCTGAAAACGTCGAGGCAGCCACCACGACGACATATGAATACAACAGCGCGGGCTCGCTTGTATCTTCGAAAGACGCTCTCGGTCATGAGGTGACTTTTATTTACACGGATGCATTTGCAACTAATGCTGGACCTACCGATGCTAACCCATTAGATCCGGAGCGACCGTTCAAGACACTTGCGTATCCGACCGAAGTCAAAGATCCTGATGGCTACTCCACAAAATTGCGATACAACTACGACGTTGGCGCACTTACGTGGCGGCAAACACCGCTGCCGAACGTGACGGAGAACACGCCAGGACCGGTGCAAACGTTTAGTTATGACGTGATTGGCCGGCTGATCCGCACGACCACCCTCACTCTCACCAACAAAGCTTTCACCCGTTACATGTATGGTCCAAACTACGTTGAGACGTTCTCGTCAATCAATACCATTGATGAGAGTGCCAATGAGGGCCATAGACTCGTGGTCTTTGACGGCTTCGGCAGGACTATCGCCAGCGCGAGTGATCATCCGAACAGCACCGGAGGTTTCAGCGCTCAGCTTATTCTGTACGACCGCATGGGCCGAGTTCAGAAGCAGTCCAATCAAACTGAAACGAGTATTTCCATAACCGGAAATCCAATCAATCCCACTCAGTTCGCGCCGTTGGGCGACGATGCCCTTCCTAATGGTGGTTGGAATTATGTGCAACAAACGTATGACTGGAAGGGACGACCGCTGGTTACCACGAATCAGGATGGCACTACTAAGACCGCTGAGTATACCGGCTGTGGTTGTGCTGGTGGTGAGGTAGTGACACTCACTGATGAAGGGACCATCGATGGAGGCGTACCGAAGCGTCGCCAACAAAAGATCTATTCAGACGTGCTTGGCCGCGTAGTTAAGACGGAAGTACTTACCTGGCAAAACGGAACTCCGTATTCGACGACAGTAAACACGTACAACGCCCGGGACCAGGTTACTCAGATCACGGAGTATGCCGGATTGGGGGGAAGCAGCACTTATCAGGACACAACAATGACGTACGACGGTTATGGCCGTCTACTCTCCGAGCATAAACCAGAGCAGGATGTTGGCACCTCAACAACTTATGCCTACAATGCTGACGATACTGTTTTATCGGTTACGGACGCCCGCGGCGCGGCCGCGACTTACGCTTACAATGGTCGCCATCTCACCACTGGCGTTACATACAGCGCATCGGGAGGGATTTCAATTCCGGCTCCAGTGACCTATGGATACGATGCCGCCTCAAATAGATCGTGGATGAATGAAAACGGCCTCCGGCGAGTAACTTATCATTACACGATGCTCTCATTGATGGACTGGGAGGATAGACAGTTTCCGGGTCTATCAGGTGAGTACAGGCTTTCGTATGAATACAACCTCGTGGGCCAACTAAAGACCATCACCGATCCGACGAATTCTGCTATTAATTATGTACGTGACAGTGCGGGCCGCGTAACCAGCGTTACAGGTACACCTTATGGTACCGGTGGAATCAACGGCACTCCGTACATCGAGATCTCACAATATGCATCCAACCTGAAGTATCGCGCGTGGGGTTCCTTGAGGTCTCTCATGTATGGGAACCAAATGACGTTATCACAGGAATTCGATCGGCGCTTGCGGTTATCTAGTTTCTTAGTGGGTGGAATGACGCCGCCACCAGGTGCTCTGCCCGGATGGGAAACCAAATTGAGGTCGTCTACCTTCCAGTATTACGATGACGGAAGTTTACGCGCATCCCTCGATAATCTGGGAAACGTAATGGACCGCGCTTATTCTTACGACCACATCAACAGGGCAAAGGAAGCATATTCAGGGTCAGAAGCGCTGGATTTTCTGAACGGCACAAATAGCGGACCTCCTACCGGTACCTACCGGCAAAGTTATCAATTCGATCCGTTCGGCAATATGACGAGCCGGACCAATCGCTTCTGGAGCCAGACCGATACCTTTACGGCCACGTATAGCAATAAACGCAGGCAGGGCAGTGGCTTTACCTATGATGCCGACGGGAATCCTACGCATGATGCGGATTTGGAATATACTTACGATGCTGCGGGTCGGAGCGCTTCAATTTTCAACCCAGCGACCAATAAGACGATCTCACCCGTCTATGATGGTGACAGCCAGGTAGTAAACCGAACTGAGATTGAAGGCACCTCGACGAGCCTCAACTTCTTTCAACTTAGGTCGACAGTGATGGGGGGCACGGTCATCACTGAACTCGACTCTCAAGGACAAAAGCGAAAGGGCTTTGTTTACTGTAATGGACAATTGATAGCGCGACAGGAGCATCTCTGGATAGTGTGGCAGCACGACGATCCGTTCACTGGAGCTCGTGCGGGGTCGAATCGAGAAGGAGATGGCGCGGTCGATCTCGATCCAGATCCAATGGGAGTTGATTTAGGATCTGCTGACCCTTATGTTGAGCCGCAGCTCTGGGAACCTCCGCCTGAAGGTATGGTGGGCCTGCTCCCAGGATCGGGCATACCGAGTGGTCGCTGTATGTTGGATGGTATGTCGATCGAATGCCGGCAAGCAGGTCATTTGCTCCAAATCGGCGCTGCAGAATTCGAGCATCCCACAACCGTCTGGGATAATGGTAGTTGGCATTTTGTCGAGTTCAATCGCAAAACTGGTGAATACGAAACCCGCATAAATGAGGAACGACTCGACCCTGCTGGTAGAGAGCTGATTGATTATCTCAAACAAAAGATCGATTCAAGCGCAAATCACGTGGTGCGTCAGTTTGGTCTATATTATTCAATATCTCAGAACCCGCAGAATACCGAAACGAATAATCCATCTACGATCGATAACTCCGGTTCACCCAATCAAGCTTGCTCGATCCAAGTGTCATTTTCCGATTCGTATAATGGGCTACTTGCAGAGGCCGGTTCGTAGCTCCATTGCGGCTCGCAGAGTGTCG
>JBIOUJ010000267.1:0-28374 GCA_044867025.1 Pyrinomonadaceae bacterium
GGTCGTGCGAAAGTGTCCACACTACATTGATGTTCATCCCGCGCAATACTGTGGATCGTTAACTGCAAGGAGTTCTCAAAAGTCAATTCAACAAGGGGGAAAACATTACATGGAAATGCGAAGACAAGGTGGTGAAGGGCAAGGCACTGCTCGTTCTGCTTCAAAGTCAAAGAAGCAGACAGGTGAGGAGACGCCGGGCTCAACGAATCAAGGCACCACTCAAAATCAAGGAATGACTGGAAATCAAGGAACGACTGGGAACCAGGGCGCTGCTGCGAATCAACAAAATCCGCAAAAATCTCCAGCGCAACCGAACACTGGACAGCAGAGCGGTGGAGGCGAACAGGATCTTCTTCAGCACGCCAAACAAGCGACCGGCAACATCGTGAATAAAGTTCAGCAACAAGCAGGCTCGCAACTAACACGAGGAAAGGAATCTGCCGCAACAGAACTCTCGCAAGTGGCGAATGCTGTCAGGCGTCTTCGCGAGAACCTCCCGCAGGAGGAACTGGGACCAATTGCGCGTGTTGTTGGTGATTATGGCGAGAAAGCGGCTAACAGCCTCGAACGATTAAGCACTTACGTCCGTGACAAGGATCCAAAAGAGTTGCTCAACGACGTGCAAAATTTTGGACGACGACAACCAGCCTTGTTGCTTGGTGGTGCATTCCTGCTGGGATTCGCCGGCGCAAGACTGATCAGAAGTTCAATTAGTGCTGCAACCGAGCATCGATCAGCGATGAACGATCAAACGACATCGTTCAGGCCCGAGAACGTATCCGCTACGAGACCGTCCACAACGCCTACGGCTTAGCGATGTCTGGAGGTGTCACGTATGCAACGAATGAATGAACAACGCTCGACGAATTTGGAAAACAAGCCTCTTGGCGATCTCTTCGGCGATCTCGCTAGCGAGATGAGCAACTTAGTCCGGCAGGAAGTTGCTCTGGCCAGGGTCGAGATTTCGCAAAAGGCGAAGTATGCGGGAAGGAATATTGGTTATCTCGTCGTCGGTGGAGCTGTCGCCTACGCGGCGCTGCTGGCGGTGCTCGCGGCCGTAATCATGCTCCTTGACAAAGTCATGCCGGCGTGGGGCGCCGCGCTTTTAGTTGGGGTGGTAGTGGCCGCTATCGGTTGGCTGCTGGTTGGTAAGGCAATGTCTGCGCTTCAGCAAATGGAAGTGACGCCGCGAGAAACCGTAGAGACTTTGAAGGAGGACGCAGCATGGATGAAGCAACAGATAAAATAAGTACTGCGGATCGATTCCCGGATGATTATGAAGATCCCGAACAGCTTCGCGCTGAGATCGAAGATACACGGGCTGAAATGAGTCAAACGATCAATGAGATCCAGGAGAGGCTCAGTCCGGAAAATGTGATGGACCAGGTTAAGGAAAAGGTTCGCGAAGCAACAATAGGAAAGGTTGAAAGAGTTATGAACAAGGTGGGAGAGACAATAAGCGACGTAACAGAGCCGGCACGCGAGGTTGTGATGGAAACCGGAAGGTCAGCAGCGGACGTGGTGTGGAGGAATCCGATTCCCATGGCGCTGATCGGTCTGGGACTCGGGATGATTGCGATGCGCGCTTTTCGTCGTGGCAATGGGTATGACTACGAGCGCAGTAGCTCACGCATGCGACGGCAGAATTTTACCAGCACCGAGACACCATACGGCTGGCACGAAACTGAACAAACAGGCGCTGTTAACCGGGTGAAGGATACTGCATCGTCGATCGGCACGCGTGTTGAGCACATGCTTCATGAGAACCCGCTTGCGGTCGGCGCTGTCGCTGTCGCCGCTGGAACCGCAGTTGGCCTCATGCTGCCGTCAACGAAATTCGAGAACGAGTATATCGGTGAAACGAGTGAGCGTTTGGTGGATAAGGCACAGGAGGTCGCGCGCGGAGCGATCGACAAGGTGCAAGACGCCGCCCAGCAGATGACTCAGGGGCAACAACAACCGTAATTTTGGTTCGTACACAGATTGCACAGAATGTTTCTGTATAATCTGTGTACGACTTACTCACTTCAGGATTGCGGCCTGTGCGCTCAGAGAGAGCATGTGCCAGCGTTGGAAGGTGTTGATCGTCTCGGTCCGCATCAGACGAACGTATGCGGTTTGAAAGTAGAGGGTTTCCGGAGAGCGCCACTCGAGTCTCACGATCGGATTGAACGACGCAGGCACAGACGGGCTGGCGCTTGCCGCAGGCGAAGGCGTTGCGTTCGCGTTTTCCGACGTTTTTTTCGTCGCGGTTTTTTCTTCGTAAACGACAGAAGCCTGGATCAACTGTTCGCCGAGCGGTAAACGTCCCTGGGTCGGCGTCTTACCACCAGAATCATAAATCGCAACATCGGTGTCGAAAGCCGTCGCTACTTTCGAAGCGTCGGGAGACCAGACCGGCAGCGCGTCGGTTAACCCATCGTCAAGTAGACGTTCGGTTCCGTCGAGCCCGATCAAGCGCGGTCGTCCCGCGGGCAGTTTTTGTTGCTGCTCCCTCGCGTTCCACTCGTCTTCCTTGCACGCCAGTGCCGCCATCGCGTGGCTGTCCGGCGCCCACACAAAATAGAAATAGATCAGTCCATCACGCGACGTGAGTGGTTTCAGATCGAAACCGTCGCGATTGCAGATGTAGATCTGTTCGGTGTTGAAACTCGCAACCGCAGGAAACAACGGCGCAATTGAGGCCGAAGGGAGGGGCGAAGCAGAAGGGTCCGGCTCGGGCTCATTCGGAGGCGTCGGAGTCGGACTGGGGATAGCACGGCGACGAGCGATGAAGTTGATGAAATTTCCGTCCGGCGACCACGCTACAGTTTCCGGAAACACGCACGCAAGATCGGGCGGAATGAGATTACGGATGAACTGTCCGTCTGAGCTGAACAGATCGATGCGAAAGACTGCGCCGGGTTCATCTGCGGTGCCGTAAACCGCGAGCACTCGCCGGCCGTCGGGAGAAACGATTGTTCGTATTAAGGCGTCGTCGGTTCGTTTGGTGGAGAAGTAGTTTGCGACTGGGCCAAAGTTTTCGTCAGAGTTGTCGATCGAGGTTGGCGGCGAGACGTCGGGACTTAGTCGATAGGCAAGATTTCGTGCGGGTACATCACGCAAAACACGCGGCCGCACGTCTTGTCGTTCGATGACAGATTTGCAGCTTGCAGCGATGATCAGTGAAACAAGAATTGTTAATGCGGCGGCCGTCCGAGACGGGGAGAAGCGGAGAAACGGCGAATCGGAGAGTTGGTCTCCCCGTCTCCGTCTCCTCACGTCGCCCTGTCTCATCTTCGCTCCTCGCGGTCGTTGATCAACTCTTTCACCAGAACGGGATGCAACGCCAGCAGCGCACGAATCGTGTCGCGCGGTGAGAGGTGATCTTCGTCGCCTTCGTCCTGCTCGACGCAGTTGTGCTGGATCGAACGCGCCACGCGCCGGGCGATCGATTCGTAACCGGGCGTGCCGGCGATGTATGCACGCACGGCCATCGCTCCGATCAGATCGCACGTGATCTCTTCACCGCGCTGGCCATGAACTTCCAATCCGGTTAGATCCGAAGCCTTCTTCCCAACGGCTGCCACGAGTTGGCGCAGACTGTCGTTATCGCCGTCAGCAATGTGCATCAGCTCGTGCGCGAGCACGCTGATCATTCCCTCGTCCGAGCGTAAGCCTGCAAGAAAGATGGTGCCGAAAGTTATCACTCGCGGCTTGCTCAAAAAGACGGACGCGTTGTCGCGCGAGTCCATGTCGGGCTTGACGCTGCGAACACCGTTGACGCGGTCGACCGCGTGTTGAATTTTGACATTGAATTTCGCGGATTTTTCGAAGCCGTATTCAGTCGCGAGCTGTCGCAGCGCCGCGATCACGAGATTTTTCGCGAGCGGCAGCAATCGTTGAGCGCGCTCAGCGCCCTCGCGTGCTTCGGGACTGTGAACCGGTAACGACGGACGCGCCTGCATCTCGTCAATGGCGACACTGCTCTTCGGATCGAGTTTCGCTTGCGTGCAGACGACCCCGATCGCTTCTTCCAACAACGCTCTCGCTTCCGCGGACATGGTGGGGAGCGTGCGGGTCGAGTGCGACTCGGTTTTCTGCGCGACGGCGGCAGATAAGCACACCACTGTCAGTACAGATCCGAGCACCGCTCTGCGCCACAAGTGATTCATAACTTACCGGTTCCGCCAGACAGCTTTACGTTTTTCCATGAACGCCTTGATGCCTTCGTTCGCGTCCTGTGTCTTCATCAATTCGTGAATATACATGTTCTCCTGTTCTTCTAATGCAGCTTCGAACGATCTTGGACGACCCCGATCGAGGGCTTGTCGTGCGAACTGCAACGAAGTACCGGAAAGCTCTCTCAACTTTGCGAGCACCTCCACCAATTTCGCCTCGACTTGCGCGCTCGGCACCACGTAGCTGCACAAACCCAGCCGTCCAGCCTCTACAGCATCGATGATTTCACCCGTCAGAATCAATTCCCGCGCGCGTCTTTCGCCGATGACTAACGGCAGGAGCACCGCTGCGACGGGTGGAAACACTCCGAGCTTTATCTCTGGTTGACCAAAACGCGAGCGATCGGACGCAATCACGATGTCGCAGGCCGCGACCAGTTCACATCCACCGCCAAGCGCCGCGCCGTCAACAACCGCGATCGCCGGTTTTCCTATTTGCTCGAGCAGGCGAAAGATGGAGTGGAACGCTTCGAGCATCTGGAAGATCGTTTCCTGAACATGCTCTTCAATCGCGACTCCGGCACTGAACGATCGACACTCCTTGTCAGCATCAAACACGATCGCGATGACTTCGCGGTCAGCACACTCGCGCACAGCCCTGGCGATCTCGCGCATCATCTCGATATTGAAGACGTTCAACGGCGGGCGCGCAAACGTGATTCTACCGATGCGATCGTCGAGTCGGAAACGAATGTGTTGATAAGCGGACGGCATCTTTGTACACAGATTGCACAGATGGATTTAACCACCAACATGTAACCAGCTTTTGTAAACACGCTTTTGCGCTTCGGTCTGACTGGGCAGTGGAACGATCCGGTAAGTTCCCTCACGGCGTTCGGCGAGCTTGATCAGCAGCGTGCTCAAATCATCAAAACGAAAAATCGTCAGATTGATCAGGTCGCCCGGCTTCTTCTCTGCCAGTCGCCCGTTGAAAAAATCTCTCGTGACCCTCATGTTGTCCAGCGCAACGATCTGATCGCCCGCGTTTAGTCCCTGCTCGTAAGCGGGCGAGCCGGCGTAAACACGTCTCACAATAAGCCGATCTTCCTCCTGGGCCACATCAGCGCCGAAGTAGACTTTTTCGTCGCCAGTGCCAGTGCCCATCGTGTCAAGACGCAGTCCGGCAGCTTCCAACGCGACGCTGTAATTGAGCTCTTCCGTCGCGCGGACGTACCGGTTGAAAAAATCGTCCAGGCTCGACCCGGCCATCAGCTCACATGCCTTCTGAAAATCCGCAGGTGTATAGTTGCGGTTCTTCTTGAAAAACTCAACGTAAAGATAACGCAAAACATCGTCGAGCGACTTTGCGTTTTTCGATCGTTGACGAATTTCGAGATCCAGCAGCAACCCGAGTATGGCGCCTTTGTCGTAGTAGGAGACCTGCGAGTTTATTGAGTTCTCATCCTGCCGGTAGAACTTGATCCACGTGTCGAAGCTCGAGTCTTCGACCGTCTGTTCCTTGCGACCCGGCGTGTTTTGCAGGGTTTGAATGGCGCGTGCAGTGGCTGTGAGATATTCATTCTCGGTGATCAATCCCGCACGACGCACCAGGAGATCCGCGTAATAGTCGGTGATGCCTTCCGCGACCCACAGCAGTTTCGTGTAGTTCTCTTTCGTGTAATCGAATGGTCCAAGCGCGTCGGGACGGATTCGTTTCACATTCCACAAATGAAAAAACTCATGCGAAACGAGCGAGAGAAAACCTCGGTAGTCGCGTTCGGCGGTTGTCGTAGCCGCGGGTGACGCTGACGTCGCGCGATCGCCGGTCTGAATCTTGAAGCCGAAACGCGGATAACCCAGCGCGGTTGAGTTCAGGTGTTCGAGGCCTCCGCCGGCGTTCGCTCGCAGGTGCAGAATAAACGTGTAATCGCGATACGGGATCTCGCCACCCATCACCTCGACCTGAGTCTCGACGATCTTCTGCACGTCGCGTCGCATGCGCTCGG
Source organism: Pyrinomonadaceae bacterium (assembly GCA_044867025.1). Lineage (GTDB taxonomy): Bacteria > Acidobacteriota > Blastocatellia > Pyrinomonadales > Pyrinomonadaceae > PSRF01. The sequence continues at coordinate 6,167 of JBIOUJ010000267.1, forward strand.
GGTCGTAGTTGCCTTCGCCATCGATCACGATGCGATGTGGAATGCCCTTGACGTTGAAGACAAGCGTCTTGAAGTTGGTGGCTTCAAACGGCGAGTCGTAAAGCACGTCGAAATTCTCGGCGCGAAAAGTGTTCTTCTGGCCCAGCACTGCCGGAAGTCCGGTAGCGACTTTCCAAACATCCGGCGCGAGCACGTGCACCGTCGAAGGACTGTTCAAAAAGCCTTCGAGGTACATCAACAGGTTCGCGTTGTTCCAAAACGCGTGCGCGGAGTTTAACTCACTTGTGCGCACTGACAGTTCGTTTGCGTAGACACGATATGTCGCATGCCAGTCGCGCGCGCCGTTCGTGACGACGCGCCACGTGTTCTTATTTGTCTTTTCCCACTTGAGCGGCTGGTTTGCGGCGGTGCTGGCCGCGAAGTCCTGTACGTTCCGCGCAAACTCCCGAATCAGGTACGAGCCGGGCGTCCAAACCGGCATGACCAGGAGTTCTTCCTGTGGTCCATCCGCCGTGCGTTTGATGGCGACGTCAACTTCGAACAGGTGTGTGTGCGGGCGCGGCATGGCCACCGTAAACGATATTTCGACTGGTTGGGTTTGGGCTCCAACCAGAAGAGGAAGAAATATCAACAATGCTGCGGCGCACACTATCAGGCGTCTCTGCATTCCCGAATGTTACTACAGGCCACAAGAGGCACAAAAAGCAGAGATGATCGTATACTTTCCCGCCTGAGGCACAAATCAACATGCTAAGAAAACTAATCGCAACCTCTGCAACCTGGTTTACCGTGCCGATTCGTTTCGCACTGGGAGCCGTAATGATCGCGCACGGAGCACAAAAGGTGCTCGGCAGTTTCAACGGACCGGGCTTCAAGACGTTCATTGCCGCTAACACACCGTTCAGTTTCATGCGGCCCGCGTGGCTGTGGCTGGGCGCAGCCGCGCTTTCGGAGCTGGTGGGCGGTTTACTCGTCGCATTCGGGTTATTGACTCGTGTGGGCGCGTTCTTCATAGCCTGCGTGATGTTGACCGCAGTGATTGGTGTTCACTTGCCTGGAGGGTTCTTCGCTTCGAATCGCGGTTACGAGTATCCGCTGAGTCTTCTCGCGATGGCCGTGGCTCTGATCATCGCCGGTGGTGGACAAGCTTCAGTTGACAAAGTGTTGAGTGGACGTCGGTAGGCCAGGGGACAAATGCGGCGCTCACCCCTCATCGTCATTTTTACAACCATCTTCATAGATCTCGTCGGCTTCGGAATTGTCATTCCCGTCCTGCCTTTCTATGCCGAGGGAACACTCTTCAACGCCACGCCGCGCACGGTCGGACTGCTCTTCGCCTCCTACTCGATCATGCAATTGATCTTCTCGCCGGTGCTCGGAGGTCTCTCAGATAAATACGGTCGCAGACCGGTGCTCCTGCTGTCGATCATTGGCACCGGCATCGGGTTCCTCGTGCTCGGCTTCGCGACAACGATCTTCATGCTTTTCGTGGGACGCATACTCGACGGCATCACAGGCGGCAACATCTCTACGGCTCAAGCTTACATTGCCGACATAACCACTCAGGAGAACCGCGCAAAAGGAATGGGACTGATCGGCGCCGCGTTTGGGATGGGCTTCATTTTTGGACCAGCGATCGGAGGAATCTTGAGCCAGTGGGGCGTTCACGTTCCGTTTTTCTTTGCGGCTGCGCTGTGCTTCGCGAATGCGGTGTTGCTGTATTTCACGTTGCCTGAAACGGTTACGGCGGACCATCCCGCGAAGAATCGCGCCGGTGGTCGAAGTTTTCGCGACGTGCTCAAGGCGCTCAAACAACCTCGGCTCGCGTTTGTCTTGATCATCTACTTCTTGTTCGTCGTGGCTTTCTCGATCATGACGACGTCGTTTTCGCTCTACACGATGTTTCGCTTTGGCTACGGCGCGCAGCACACGGGTTATCTCTTCGCGTACGTCGGATTGATCGCGGTTGTGATCCAGGGCGGATTGATCGGGCGTCTGGTGAAGCGGTTTGGCGAGCTGCCGCTGGTGATCGTCGGCGCGCTCTGTTTCGCGATCAGTCTTTTCGCGGTGCCGTTTGTTGGACCAGCGGCTGGAGGACTCGCGGCGCTGCTTATCGGTGGCGGCGTCTTTTCGATGGGCAATTCGCTTGCGACACCGGCGCTGACGAGCCTCGCATCGAAGAGTGCCGGCGCGGAACAACAGGGGGTTGTGTTGGGAGTTACTCAATCGGTCGCGAGTCTCGCGCGCGCTGTCGGTCCTTCGCTGGCGGCTGTGCTGATCAGTAGTTCGATAGCACATCTGGGAGCCGACGGCCTGCCCCACTACATGAGCGATCAATCGTTGTTCGTGACGTTTTGGACGGGCGCCGCGATCATGTTTGTGGCCTTTTTTATGGCGTTCTATTACAGAAGTACACAAAAAGACACAAGATAGCTTTGTGCTTTTTTGTGGCCCTATTTTGCAAACTGCGCGATAGGACCGTCGGGGTTGATGAGGTCTTTGAGGATTGTATAGGGGACCATCACGTACTGTGGACCAGCGGCGTATGGTCCAACCTGGTAAGGGTCGAAATTGATACCGAGCCCTTTCTTCGTGATGTTCCAGCTCAGGTAGTTCTTAGCTGCCGGTGCCGCGCCACTCTCAATCTGATCGTCAAGCAAACCTTTGTCCTTCGCTTGCTTCTTGAGATCCCCGATCGAGTAAGTCGCAATGACCGGTAGAAACTTCGCGCCAGGCTTAAAAAGATCCGCCAGCTTCAGTTGTTTTCCATTCTTGAGATCGTAGTTGAGCACGTCCGAATACGAATTCGGATGAGCTGCGCCCTGGTAGTAACTGCCCACCTCAAACTTGATACTCACGAGATCATCCTGGCCCAGGACCACCGTGTAATCCACATTCAGATCGCTTCCCATCGAGTCGGGAAGCGGCTCGAGGCCTTCGTCGTTTTGCAGGTCCTTCTTGAAACCCGCGACTTTCTTTGAAACGAGCGCGCGTGCGGCTTGGTTGAACTTCTCGAAGTTCGGGTTGTTGCCTCCGGTTAACTGCGGGTAGTTAGCCGCGATTTCCAAATTCAACTCCTTACTGCGTTCCTTGATCTGCTTCGATATCAACTCGACGTCGCCAGTGAAAGCAATTGGCTCTTCGTGAATTGAAAACGCCGTCTTCTTGTCGCTGCCCTTTTCGCTCGGCGGCTTCGACCAGTTGCCTGCCAACGTGACGAGTCCGTCCGCGGCATCAACCTGCCAGATGCCTTTGAACACGCCTGTCTGTTTGCCGCTCGGATCGAACTCTTCGAGAGTGAGATTGCCGTCTTTGTCGACATTTCCACGCACGTCGATGCGCGTTCCGATCTTCTCATAGAAATAGTTACCGGAAAGTTGATCGCCGGTGCGCACGAGTTTCATCTGGAGATCGAGCGAGGTGCCGATCGAGCCCTTGAAATATCTCGCCTGCGGGGCTGGTGTGGTCCCACCCTGCGACTGGCTTAACTCAGCGGCCGGTGTAGCGGCGTTGGAAGGTGCCGTGGCGGCAGGAGGTGATGTTTTGCGGCAGCCAAAAGAAACAAGAAGACAGAGGACGACGAGGGTTATCCGAATCTTCATCGCAGCTATCTTATCAAACCACGCTCCGCCACCGCCGCGCGAATGTCGGAAAATGTCAGTTCGCAGAGTTTGCCTCCGCTGAACAACGGCTCGTTAGTCACGTCGGCGAGTGCAAACGGAGGCTTCGGAAAGCTGTCGAGCTCTTCGTCAGTGTCAAAACTCACTTCAGCGAGCACCAACCCAAACAGATCGCCGAGAAACATGTCGATCGCAAACTTTCGTCCTTCAAACTCGAATGAGTAACGATTCTTCCGAATCTCGTTACTGTTGAAAACAGACAAGGTCTCCGCCTCGAGCGCGTTGAGGTAAGTGTTAGTGATGATCGTGCGCGAAAGATCGTTAGGGTCAGGCGCGAATTTCTGTGTGAACTTGACGGTCCACTTGTTGGTCCGCGGATCGCGCACTTTTCGGATTCGAAGACGCGACCCCGTGATGTAGTTGTCGGTGATTTGGAAATGTGGATCGGCGCGAGTCAACCCCTCGGGCAAGTCGCGCAGCAGATAACGCCGCTCGCGCTCCACACGCGCGTACTTGCTCTCGGGCACAGTTGTATTTTGATCAGTGAGTTTAGCTACACCCACTCTTGTGCTCTTTTTGTGCCTCTTTGTGGCTTAGATCTTCCCGGCTTTCATGTCGGCCAGACGCTTCTCGAAAGCGGTGGTATCGACTTTGTCAGCCTTGCCACGCTGAATCGCCTGCTCCGCGACTGCGAAAGCTTCGTCTTTCTTGCCAAGTTTATAGAGCGCGTTCGCCTTGGCTGCAAGATTCCGGAAAGTCTCTTTCACCTTGATCGATCGATCCAACAACGCCATACCCTCGGCGTCATCAGCCGTATCTTTATTGTTGATGAAAAAGTTTCCGGCCTGCATGAGAGTAAGCCAGTTGTCAGGCTTCGCGTTGGCGACGTCTCTCTTGATTCTGGCGACAGTTGCCGCATTTACATCCGGAACTTTGATCGTGAATGGAACGCTAATCTTCTCCCAGCGAATATTCACCTGCGCCGAGTCTTCGCCCATCGGCTCGACAATGTACGCGAGCCATTCCTGGTTCTCGGCCACTGTCTGTGGTTTGACTTTAATTCGCAACGTATCCTTCGCCGGATCGTAGTCGAAACTACCCCACTGATTTGCAGTGCCGTTGAAGACGATGGTCCACTCGTCTTTGTTTGGAATCGTGTGGAGGCTGTAGCTACCCGCCGCGAGTTTTTGGCCATTAATCAAAACGTCGTCCGATACGACAAACAGAGTCGCATCGTCAGCACCGGCGCGCCATACGTGACCGTAAGGAACGATCACGGCATCCTTCGGCCGCTCATTCTGGTTGTCGAGCGTAGCCTCGCCTTTTACCTTCGCCGCCTGTTCGGGCAGCGGATCACCCCAAATCTTCCGACCTTTCACGCCCGGACGGCTGTAAGTAATCGTGACATCGGTAACTCCGATTCTCTGCATAACGCTAGCCTTCGGGCTGACGCGCGGCGTAACAATTTGCGCGAACGCAGGAATAGCAAAGCAGAGCACGGCGCAGAACGAAATAAAACTACGTTTCAGGGAACTCATGATCTTTCTCCTCGGTGATGGGTTTGGCGAGAATGATATGGTAGTCTTCCCCCAATTCGCAATTCGCAATTCGCAATTCGCATTTCCAATCCGGAGGACACGCCCCATGCTTACCCGCATACTTCTGCTAGCTCTGTGTCTCATCGCCGTTGCAATTCCAGTCAGCGCTCAAAACGGACACGGAGGCCAAACGCGACTGCTTCGAACTCCGACCGTCAGTTCCACTCAGATCGGTTTCGCTTATGCGAACAACATCTGGGTCGTGCCGCGCAACGGTGGGAGCGCGCGACGCTTGACGAGTTTCCAGGGTCAAACCGCGAATCCACATTTTTCACCCGATGGACGATGGATTGCGTTCAGCGGCGAGTATGCGGGGAACTTCGACGTCTACATCGTCGCCGCTGACGGCGGCGAGCCAAAACGTCTGACGTGGCATCCGGGCGCGGACATGGTTGAAGGCTGGACGCCCGACGGCAAATCGATCCTCTTTTCATCGACACGCGCTTCGTGGGCGCCGAGCGGCGCGCCAAGGTTTTGGACTGTGTCGTCCGAAGGCGGAGTCGAAGAACCGATGGCGATACCGCGCGCGTATCAGGGCAAGATCTCCGCTGACGGAACTCACATCGCGTATCGCATGAACAACTCCTGGGATGAAGAACGCCGCAACTATCGCGGCGGACAAAACCGCCCGATCTGGATCGTCGATCTAAAAACTTACGATCTCGTTTCTCCACCCTGGACCGACTCGAAAGACGTCGATCCGGTATGGGTCGACGACTCTGTCTTCTTCATCTCCGATCGCGATGGTGTGGCAAACGTTTGGGAATATCAGACGAAGACCAAAAAGCTTGCGCAGATCACGAAGTTTACTGACTTCGATGTGAAGTCGGTTGATTCAGGCGCAGGCATGGTTGTTTTCGAACAAGCCGGATACATATACGAGCTCGATCCGAAGAATGGTAAATCGAAGATCGTGAACATCGTCGCCGCCGGCGACTTTCCGTGGATGATGCCGAATTGGGAAGACGTTTCGAACCGTATTACAAACATGGCGTTGTCGCCTACGGGCAAGCGCGTCGTCGTCGAAGCGCGCGGCGAGATCTTCACGATTCCGGCTGATAAAGGCGACGTGCGCAACCTGACGAATTCGAGTGGTTCGGCTGAACGTGATCCCGCGTGGTCGCCGGATGGCAAGTTTGTTTCTTACTTCAGCGACAAATCAGGCGAATACAAACTCGTGATCGAAGCGCAGGATGGATTGACGCCGCCGCGCGAGATCGCTCTCACGAAACCGACGCGTTATTACACGCCCTCGTGGTCGCCTGATTCGAAGAAGATTCTCTTCACTGATACGAATCTGAAGGTTTGGGTGCTCGACGTTGCGACGGGGCAGGCGAAGATTGTCGGCGAGGATCCGTGGATGGTGCCTGCACGCACGCTGAATCCGGTTTGGAGTCCGGATTCGAAGTGGGTCGCGTATGCGAGCCGTTTGCGTTCGCTCTATCACGCGATCTTCGTGAGCAATGTCGAGACCGGCGAGTCGAAGCAGATCACCGACGGACTTGCGGACGCCGTTTGGCCTGCGTGGGATTCGAGTGGAAAGTATCTCTGGTTCCTCGCGTCGACTGATTTTGGTCTGCGGTCACAATGGCTCGACATGACTTCGTACGACCACACGCCAACGTTCGGACTGTACTTCGCGGTTTTGCGCAAGACCGATCCGAGTCCGTTACTTCCTGAGAGCGATGAAGATCGCGGCGTTGGAACGGGAACACGCAGACTGCCGCCAGGCGCGTGCCCTGGAGATGCAGCACCGGGCGCCGACTTAGCGGCGGCAGCAGGTGGTGGAGAGGGCGGCGGTAGTGGACAGCGCGGTCAACGTGCGCCAGTCACAGTGCAAATCGATTTCGATGGGCTACAGCAGAGGATCGTTTCGGTGCCCGACGTGCCGGAGCGCCAGTATGCAGATCTGCAAGCGGGTGTCGATGGTCAGGTGTTTTTCCTGGAAGCACCGCGAACGGCCGGTGGTGGCGGTGGTCAGGGTGCTGGTGCTAACGCAGGCAACGAGCTATTGCGTTATCGCTTGTGTAATCGTCGTGCGGCGACATTCGCGACCGGCGTTGCGGCGTACGAAATCAGCGCCGATCATCGCAAGCTCGTTTATCGCGCTGCGGGCGGTGGTGGCGGGCAGGGTGGTCCAGGTGGCGGCGGTGCGAATCAACCTCCTCCGCAGTTGTTCCTCGTCGATGCGGATCGCAATCCGCCACAACCAGGCACAGGAAGGTTGAACGTCGCCCTTCGCATGTATCTCGAACCGAAGGAAGAGTTTAAACAGATCTTCAACGAGGGTTGGCGCCTTCAGCGCGACTATCTCTACGTGCCAAACATGCACGGCACGAATTGGCCTAAAATGAAAGAGATGTACGGACAGTTGCTGCCATACGTGATGCATCGCGCCGATCTCAACTACCTGCTCGACATCATGGGCGCCGAGATCGCCGTCGGACACTCGTACGTTCGCGGCGGCGACATGCCGTCAGTTCCGCAACAGGTCGCCGGTCTGCTCGGCGCTGATTTCAAGATCGAGCAGGGTCGTTACAGGGTGACGCGCATCTACGACAACGAGAGTTGGAACCCAGAGCTGCGCTCGCCGCTCGCGACGCCGGGAGCGAACGTCAACACCGGCGACTACATTCTCGCGATCAACGGTATCGAGTTGAAAGCGCCCGACAACATTCATCGCTTGTTAGACGGAACCGCGAATCGTCAAACAAGTCTGACGGTGAACACTACACCGTCGATGGAAGGTGCGCGGACCGTCACGGTCATTCCGGTTGCGAGCGAGCAGGCGTTGCGCGGAAGAGCGTGGGTCGAGTCGAACCGGCGTCTGGTGGAAAAACTTTCTGACGGCCAGCTCGCTTACGTTTACCTGCCGAACACCGGCCAGCCGGGCTATGCGAGTTTCAATCGCTACTACTTTTCGCAGCAGGACAAGAAAGGCGTCGTCGTTGACGAACGCTTCAACGGCGGTGGTTCGGCAGCGGATTACATCATCGACGTGCTCCAGCGCGATTTCGACGGCTACTTCAATAACGTCGCGGGCGATCGTTATCCGTTCACGAGTCCTTCCGCGGGTATTTGGGGACCGAAGGTGATGATCATCAACGAAATGGCCGGGTCAGGCGGCGACTTGATGCCGTATATGTTCAAGCGGCGCAAGATTGGTCCATTGATCGGAAAGAGAACGTGGGGCGGGTTGGTCCATACTGCCGACACGCCGCCGTTTGTCGATGGCGGATCGATGATCGCGCCGCGTGGCGGTTTCTTCACGCGCGAAGGCAAGTGGGCAGTCGAAAACGAAGGCGTCGGGCCTGATGTCGACGTCGAGAATTGGCCCAAGGACGTGATTGCCGGCAAAGATCCGCAGCTCGAACGCGCGGTGCAGGAAGCGATGCGGCTGTTGAAGGAGCGGCCGGTCGATCGTTCGCCGAAAGAGCCACCGCCGCCGGTGTGGGGCAGGCGTTCTTCACAGGATTAACAGGATTGTTTCATGATTTGCGGGATTGAATCATGTGAATCCTGTGTAAATCCTGTAATCCTGTCTATATGTTGTTCAGAATACTGAGCGCGGTGCCTGAGAAGATCTGCTGTTTCTCCTCACCAGAAACATCCAGATCTTCGATGGATGAGACTGCGCGATCGATCGAGCCGAGCAGGTGTGGGTAATCACTGCCCATCACCATGTGATCGGCGCCGACCATGTTTCGCACCATCGTCAACGTGTGCGGGCTGAAAGAGACCGTGTCGTAATAAAGCCGCTTCAGATAAACGCTCGGCAGCTTGTCGATCTTCACGCGACAGTCTGCGAAGTCGCGAAATCCATTGTCCATTCGCTCCATCAAATAAGGAATCGCGCCGCCGAGATGGCCGATGATCCAACGAATGTCCGGTAGCTCTTCGAACATTCCGTCGTAACACATGCGTGCCGTCGCGAGGCTCGTGTCGAACGGGAAGCCGATGATTGGACCAAGCACGTACTCGCGAAACGCATCTGAATTCGCGGGCAACATCGGATGAAGAAAGATGCAGAGCTTCAATCGGTTTGCTTCTTCGAAGAATGGTCGATACTCGGGCGCGGTGAGCGGCTTGCCGCCGATGTTGCTCAGCAAGATGACGCCGTTGAGTTTCAGCGTCTCGATGGCGCGATGGAGTTCTTCGAGCGCTTCGTCGGGCGCGTCCATCGGAATTGATGCGAAGCCTTTGAATCGTTTCGGATGTTGCGCGATCAGTTCGGCGTACGAGTCGTTAATCATTCGCGCGACGGCTGGTTGATGCTGCGCGCCGATGAAGAACACGTTTGGAGTTGAGAGTGAAACAACTTCGACGTCGATACCCACGCGGTCCATGTCTTCGATTCGCTTGGAAACGTCGGTCATCGCGGGAGTGACGCCGAAGAACCGCGCACCGCGATACGTGATGATCGTTTGACCGCTCGAGCTCGTTCCGAAAGAAAACTCTGAAGGAAGATCGCGAATCGTTTGAAAGAAGGCGTCTGTATAGAAGTGTGTGTGGAGATCGAGTTTCAACGTGTTCACTTCTCTCTGAAATATTGGTTGAGACTTTCGGCCTGCGCAAACTTTCCTCTGAAGGTGTAGACGTCGTCGAGTTTCCAGGCGCCGTCTTCTAAAAGGAAAATAAATGAGGTGGTGCGTTCGTCGCCGGGGTAGTTTGTTTTTGGGCCCCACTTGTAGAGCACGTCGATGATTGCTCGTGGGCCATAACGTCTGGAGGCGACGATCGAATACGTCGATGGATGATCCCACGATCCGATGAAGGTGTTGTTGCTGGGGAAATCAGGATCGTCCTTCGGACTCGTGAAGGTTGCGACTTTCGCTGTCAGCGCTTTTCGCAGTTCCTGTGTAAGCCAACGGTTCTGCGCCTGCTCGTCGCGAACGATGCTCACATCGGTTTTTTGCAGGTAACGAAAGAACTCTCGAAACGCGAGCAGGCATTCCTTCGGAGCTGCGACGGCAGGTGTTTTGTGCATGACTTCTTCAATCGGCTGCTGGCCCAACACGAATGGACCAAACAACAACATAAACGCGGTCGCGAGTAGATATTTCTTCATCACGTTAATCCTGTCTAATCCTGCAATCATGTCTATAAACCCCTCATCATCTCATACTGCTCCAGGACCAATTTAAATCCGTTTGCCTCGAAGAACGCCATCGTCCCCTTCAATTCCTCATCGACATTGTTCACCTTCAGGCTCTCACCTACCTCGTCCTGCAAAGCAGATAGTATCCTCGACCCAACTCCTTTTCTCCTGTGCGTAGGCGCGACGGCTAATTGCATCAGACTCGCGGCAGGCTTGAACACTATGCCGTATCCGACGCATCGTGCATCAACGTACGCGCAAATACCCACTGTATCGGTCGCGATTCGGTCGACGGCGTCGATTGAATTCTGCCACGACGGATAACCGTCCCGGAACGACTTGAACAACTCCCAATCGGGCTTCTCAATCCGACGAACAACGACTGCGTCGCCGGATGCTTGTACAGGTTCACGTCGCCGAAACACAGCGAGTCGTCGTGTCTCAGTGAACCCGAGTCGCCGGTACAAAGAAATCGCCGGCTCGTTTGTCGTTAGAACCTCGAGCAAGTACTGCGAACATGACGCCTCTTTGAGTTGCGACACCATGAACGCAAATAGTTCTTTAGCAACACCTTGTCCTCTGTAAGCTGGTATGACTCCGGTGCCCGCATCATACGCCGTCAGCTTATCCAGCCACATGCCCGAGGCATTGATGTAGAACCCGATCATCCTGTTTCCATCGAACGCGCCGGCACTGATCTCCAATCGCGCGCCGTCACGAAGTATTCGCTGTTGAAACTGCTCCTGCGACATTCGCATATCGACCTGATAGTCCACGAATGCTTCGAGAAAACATTCATATAACGCAGTGAAGTCGGCGCGAGATAGTAAGCGATAGGTGATCATCGAAATGAATGCAATCTAATCGTAACATTCCTGATTGAGTTGCAAATGTTATAGTTGCTGACCAGTAAGGAATTTCGTCTTTTCTTCCAATCAAAGTCAGCGGCGGCGGCACCCCGGCGGCTTCCACTCCATCCAAAGGACAGCACCAGTGACTACTCAAGCAGTTCCGAGCAGAGACGAACGCAGCCAGCCTAGACTCGTCAACGGTCACGGCTCCAATGTCAACAAAGATAACTGGCTTGGTTTCGTCGGCGACGTAGTGAATTTCACGGGTGAAGTGTGCTTCAAATCGATGTTGCGGATCGATGGACACTTCTCAGGAAACGTCATTTCACAAAACGGAACTCTGATCGTCAGCACCGGAGCGGAAGTCACGAAAGCGGTCATCAAAGTCGCGGTCGCAAAAATAAACGGCACTGTCGAGGGCGACATCCTCGCGAGCAAAGAACTCGTCCTCGGCCGCACCGCCAACGTCAAAGGCCAAGTCACCTCCCCCGCCCTGGTTGTCGAAGAGGGCGCCCAACTAAACGGCAACTGCCGCCGGATCTAGCCCCAAAAAAGCACAAAAGGCACAAATCAGGCGCGACGATAGACACGAGTCAATTGCCCTTGCAGATCTCCACGTTCGGCAAGAGATTCGACAATGCGTTGTGCCTGTCCGACACGGTCTGGATCTTCTGTACAAATGATGATTCCGTTGTGGTTGGGCTCTGAGCGGTGAAGTCTCTTGAAGTCTAAACGATTGAGCGTCAGTACTGCTCTACCAAGCTCGGTAGCTCGCGCGAGAAGCTCTTGATCAATCATCGTCTTTCTCGTTGGCCTCGATTTGCGCGTCTATCTCGGCTCGATGAGATCGAACGAAATTCCAGGCATTGGCTAGATCCTGAACGGTGAGTGTTGGGTAGTCGCGCAGGAGATCGGCTTCAATAGTTCCAAGACGCCGGGCTTGTTCGAGCAGCCACACGGGTATCCTCGTACGCGTGATGCAGGGCACGCCGCCCATAACATCTGGCTTACTCTCTATCCCTGGAAAATCATCGCCGAGATCCCGCACGATCCACGGAAGCAGCTCCGCTTTTTCTGCGCGCGTCATTTCCGATAGCATCTTTTCCCTCTCCGCCGGTGTGACCATATGCAACCTTATACCACTTTCTTCATGAATGTGGGAGATGGCTCTGAATACACTTTTTGTGCCTTTTTGTGGCTTCACTTCCAGCGTCGCCCGTGTTTGATGATGAGGTCGACGTCTTGCAGGAGATTGATGTGCCGGAGCACGTCGCCGCGGACGGCGATGATGTCGGCGTATTTGCCCTCGCTGACCGTGCCGACCTGATCGGAGACTTTCATCGCCACAGAGGGCCAGTAGGTGGCGGCGCGGATGGCGACCATCGGGTCGATGCCGAAAGAGTTGACCCAGGCGTCGAGCTCGCGCCACGTGGTTTGGCTGTGAAAGTTCATTGGGATGCCGCTGTCGGTCCCAATTAAGAGTACGACGCCTGATTCGGATAACTGTTGAATTTTGCGAGCCAGCGTGGGGCGACGTAGAGGCGTGATCTGGTAGTAGCCGAGCTGGCCGGGTTTCTTCAAAGAGTTCTAATGTCGTCGATGATGTTTTGCGGCAACCCTACCTGCCACGACGGATCATCAAGCTGCTCGGGATTGTCGCGGACGTACTCGTAATTCAGCAGTCCCTGAATCGTCGGCGTCCAGAACAATGGTCCAAGACTCATCTTCGCTGTTCTTTCGCGGATCATAGCGATGAGCTCAGCCGGATACTCAGGCGCCGTGGCGAGTCCCGTGTGTTCAAAGCAGTCGACACCAACCTGCAAACCGCGCCGGATCTCCTCCGGACGATGTGAATGCGCGACCACAGGCAGTTTGCGTTTGTGTGCCTCGTCGACAACCGCCGCAACTTCCTCCATCGTCATCTGATCCTGATCGATCAGTTTGATTACATCCACGCCCGCTTCCGCCAACGTGCGCACCTTCGCGCGCGCGTCGTCGACACCTTTCACGCCCCAACGCACATACTCAGTTCCAGGATACGGCTCGTGTTGAATGAAAGGACCTGACACGTACAGCGTTGGTCCAGGTATCTCGCCTTTCCGAATGCGGTCGCGCACGGCGATGCTGGCTTTGAGAGGTCCGCCGAGATCCCGCGCGCTCGTGACACCCGCCATCAACAATTGCTTCGCGGAGGCGGGCATGATCACCGACTCCATCAGCGGCGGATATGTTTTGTCCCAGTGCGCGTAGTCGCTGTGGCCGTTGATCATGAGATGGACGTGCATGTCCCACAGACCCGGCAACACACTCATGCCCTCAGTCGAAATCACTTCAGCGCCTGCAGGGATAGCAAGCGTCCCAACCTGGCCCACAGCCTTGATGCGCTCGCCTTCGATGATGACGACGCTGTTGCGAATCGGCGTGCTGCCATAACCGTCGATAAGCGTGCCGCCCACGAGAGCCTTGACGTTACTCGACTGTGTTTGTGAAGGATCGGCCGTAAGGAGTAAACAGCCAACAATGAGCAGAAAGATGGAGAGATGTCTCATGGTTTACCTGGCGTCAGCTCCAATTCAAGAGCGTTCAAACGATCGTTGAGGTCGTTCAACCTGGCGCGTTCCAACTCCAAATCATTCGCCAGCCGTATTTCACGCGCTACCAATCTCGGTTCTCGTTCCTTGAGCGATTCAAGTTCCGCCTTTACCGATGCCAGTTCGCTCGGATGTTTTTCGCCTTTTTCAACCCCCGCTTCGACCTTCGTGAGCAGATCATTCAGCCTCGTCTGTGCCGCTTTGATTTCGATCAGGGTCTCACGAGCGTCGGCCAATTCGCGCGCCGTTCGCGCTACCTGCTCCTGTTGCAACCTAAAACGCTCGAGCAGTACCTGGCCTTTGTACATGGTGGTATTGATCCGCTGGAGCGTCGTGCGCAGTTGACGAACTTCACGCACCAGTTCCTGCAACGACTGCTCGGACGTTGGTCGCGACGCCGAAGTCGCTTGGGCCAGTGCTGTCGCAGACGTAAAGAACAAAAGCAGCAAACAAAGAAATACGTGTTTCATTTTCTAACTCCTTCAGCGACTGTTGCTGTCGCGTTTTTCGACTGTCAGCAATTCGGTTGTGCGTTCAGTTACTGCTGGAACCGGTTCGAATGCTCATCGTCGACCCACCCGCAGGTGGTACTGACTTCATCCAACAGAGATTCATCGCGCGAAGCGTCGCACGATCAGTGCGATGGGTAAGCCGATACAAAACATAATAATGAGCAGTCCGATGATGCGTCCGGAAACAGTTGCGGGGCGCTGCGCGACGCGTGAAAGCGGTATGACAACGAAGTTCATAAACGCATACACCCCGACGCCGTACAACAAGCCCGCGATAACCGGCCGTTCTACAAGAAACAACCATTTGCGACTAAGCAAGTAGAAGACAGTTGTTGCGCCCGTGGCGATCAGGAAGTGCAACGCAAGGCCAAGGATCGCCGTTTTAGCGCCGCCGTTGAACGACGACGGACCAATGAGCCCGCTAGCGACGAATTGCAAAACACGCACAGGCGTAGTTCCACCGCGCAACCACGCCGAGACACACGCCGCAACGATATCAAGGGTGCCGGCGATTAGGCCGCCCCAGAAGATTGGTTGAAAGTTCATAATGTTTACTTACGCATTTGCCGGTTTAGCTGAATCCTTATACAGTACGGCGCCCGCAATTGTTGCGATTATCGACGTGACGAAATGCAGCGCTCCGACCTTCATCCACAGTCCAGTTGAATAGAAGCCCAAAGGAATAAACTGCGCGGGACCAGTGAGTGAAAATGCAATCCACGCCACGATACCGGCGATCACCGCGGTTTTTGGCCCAGCACCGAAGTAAGCGCGCATCGTTGCGTAAAACATCATCCCGATAAAACCGCGACCGAGTTCGAAGATAGCAAAGTAGACCATGTTCATTCCGTGCGGCTCAGGCGGCGTCGCTCGCAATGCATCGTAAACTGCCATCCAATCTGCTTTGGCGATCTTTTCGTGAATAAAACCGTCGGTGACGAACAGGATAATCGCAGCGACCAAACTGCCCACGATTAGCCGGCTCCAGTTGATCTTTGGCATTGTCTGCCTCCTCGAGTGATTCGATGTACTTAAGTCACAAAAAGGCACAAAAAGATACGAAAGTGACGAAGACCTTTTGTGCTTTTTTGTGGCATCACCTGAACCAGGATGCGATAGAAAAACGCTCGCCGTGCGTTACCGGCGTTACTTCATGCGTGGTTTCAGAGCGAAAGGCGACGAGCGTGCCCGGTTCAGCGGGCATTTGATGTTTGGAAGTAAGATTCGTGAACACAAGCGCGCCGCCGGAATATTCTCGGTTTAAAAATATTACGGTCGAAATCCGTCGGCGCTCCGTGTCCAACCTCAGCATGCCCGTGTTGCCATCCTGATGTGCGACGAAGAAGTCGCCTTCGCGGTAACGAAGAAACTGCGGGTCTTCGCATTCGTCGAGCGTGAGTGAGAAATGTTCTTCGACGGTTTGTTTACAAGACAACAGTCGCTGAGTCACAAGATCGACTGTTTCACTCGACGGGACCACACGAAGCGTATTGCGCACGTTCGCGTCGACCGATCCCGAATTTCCCTTACCGTAGACAGTTGCTGCACTGGCTTTTGTCGTCTTCATTTCACCGACGATCACGTCACAAACGCGTGGCTCGAAGAAATGTTTGACAACAAACAGATTGGGCCAGTCAGTAACGTTCATCTAGGTGATAGAAGCGCTGCTCGAGTGAAACCGCTCGGCTGTTCGCGCGCGAGCTTTGGCTGCCTCGACGTCACGATCGCGAGGCGGCGCGTTCGTAACGAGCGAGTCAAGCAAGTCCTGCGCGGCCTGGGCCACCTGGTCCACTGCCCGGTTGAAAGCAACTTCGTTTGCCTTCGAAGGTTTTGAAAAGCCGCTGAGCTTCCGGACGAATTGTATCGACGACGCGCGAATCTCTTGTTCGGTTGCCGGCGGTTTGAAGTTATGAAGCGTTTTAATATTTCTACACATGCTGTTTTGTTGCCAACCTAATTGAAAACGTTTACACGATCAGGCTCGAGTTTTCTGGCGCTTCTCGAGCCGCGATTCCACCGCACCAATCAGACTAAGAACAATAAACGTAGCACCAGTACCGATCAAAGCCACACCGAGACTTCCTAAACCGACCGCAACTCCGATCGCCGCAGTCATCCAAAGACCGGCTGCCGTCGTCAGTCCTCTGATTTCACGCTGCTCACTCAACTTGAGGATCGAACCGGCGCCGATAAAACCGATTCCCGTAACGATGCCCTGAATCACCCTGGACAGACCAGACATGTCCATGCTGCTTGCGAGGCAAGCCAAAACCACAACGGCTGTCCCAAGGCAGACGATCATGTGCGTGCGCAGCCCGGCAGGCTTGCCTGCTTTTTCGCGTTGCAGTCCGAGGATACCGCCAAGTATCACAGCGGCTATCACTCGAATTATCACAATCGCCAGGTGCCTGCCGTCCGGCAGACCGTAAATGAGTTCTTGCCAAAGAACATCCATTATTTTCTTTCGTCCCCCTTGCTAAGTGCCATCCTGTCAAAATCCAAAATCCGAGACCAGTCCCGGATCCATCAGCAACCAGTTAACCAATCCCGCAATCATTCCCACTGCAAAGACGGCGAGCACGATCACTCTGTCTCTCGTTGTTTCCGGTCTTCCTCCCATCGTTGGGAAAAAGAAAAGAAAAATGCCGCCGACGCCCAGGAGCGGTGAAAACGCAGCCATCTTCGGATAATAAACACCGTCGGCGTATAAGCGGTGCCAACCATAGTAAATCATCGCGATCGAACCGAGAACTAACCCGACTGCGAAAATGCGTTGTTTGATGTACATAGTATTCCTTTGTACTGTGTGCCTTTCGTGGCCAGACAGATAGGGATCGGTTTGTACCGTGGGATCAAGCCGGGATTCTAGCCGTTCGCACGATCCGATTTCCAGAAAAAATCTTGTAACTTTTGCAGAACTCACGTGTTTTAGGAGACGTAGCGCAGCTTATGGCGAGCCAAGATGACGAGTTCACCATGCTGTTTCAGGATTTCTACCCTAGCCTATGCCGCTTTCTGGAGTGTTTATTGGGAGGCCGTGCGTCCTTAGCGCAGGATCTGGCACAGGAGAGCTTCCTGCAACTACATCGGACGGCGTGGGGAACTCTGCCGGTCGGTGAAGCGCGCTTCTGGCTCTATCGCGTCGCTCGCAACATGGCGATCAATGAGTTTCGGAAGTCGCACACGCGCTACAAGCTTTTCGATCGGGTAGTGGAAGCAATGATGCCGCGAGCACGCAACCCGGAACAGGAGTACGAGACGCAGGAGCGAAAAACGCTGGTGTTGGAAATGCTACAGACGTTGCCGGAAGACCAGCGAACGGCGTTGCTGCTGAGAGAACAGGAACAGTTGAGTTACCGCGAAATTGGTGAAGTGCTGAACGTGTCCGAGAGCAAAGTCAAAGTCGACATTTTTCGCGCGCGCGCATCGTTGCGCGAGCGGTGGAGCAAACGAGTGTTTAGAGTTCAACCTTTAGGTTGTAATTCGTCGAAGTAGCAAGCTAAAGCTTGAACTCTGAACGTTGAATCCAGACGGCGCAAGACCATGAGTTGCAATTTCACTGAAAAAATCTCTTCGTTGATCGATGGCGAGTTGACGCAGGCTGGGGCGCGTGAGGTTGAGCGGCATTTGCTGAGCTGCGGTGAATGCGAACAACTACGGGCCGACTTTCTCAACCTGCGCAGCGAGATCGCCGGATTTGAAACGTCACTGCAACCAGCGGTTCAGAATCGTGCGCTCAAAAAGATCCTGTCGACAGAGCGTCGTGTTCCGGTTCGCAGACTGCAATGGAGTTTCGCCACGCAGGCCGTCGCTTTCGTCTTACTGCTGATCGCGGGCGCAGTGCTCAGTCTGAGCCTGTTCCCGAGTTCCGACAAATCGCCGAAGTCAACACTACGCGCGGAACTCCACTCTCCGTCACCGGTACCAACTCCGTCCGTCGAACCGAAAGCGTCACCGGAAGAATCGCCAAAGCCATCGCCGAATAAAGAGGTGAAAGAGAATCCGCGTCCGGCTCCAACTCCAGCCAAGCGACCGCCGGCACGCGAGCCGAAGCCGGGTGAACAGTTTGCCGTGATTCCGGAAACCGTGCGCCCTGCTGACGCTCGTCCGGCAGACGCACGTCCCGCAGACGCACAGACGATGACCGCGATTCACTTCGACAAATCGGAAACCTTGTTGGTCGGCTTTAGAAATGTTCGGCTGAACGAACCGGGGTCGGCAGAGGAAATCGCGCATGAACGAAAACGCGCGCAACAGCTCGTCTATCAGAACATGATGTTGCGGCGCGAGGCCGGTGCCAGCGGTGACGTTCAGACTGAATCGCTGCTCGAGAGTTTGGAACCAATACTTTTAGACATCGCGAATCTTCCCGACAAGCCGGATAAAAAGGCTGTGCGCGTGATTCGCGAACGCGTGGAACGGAAGAATATCGTTCCGCTGCTGCGCGTGAATTCAATGGCGCTCGCACGCGCGTTTGACTGATGAGTTCTTTTTTACGCGGTTCACCTTAGAGGCACAGGGAACGTAGAGATGCCATGTGCGTTTTTGATCACCGCTCGATCTCCTGCGCTCGCTCTCGGGTTCTCTGTGCCTGTGCGGTGAACCACGAATAATTCAACTGAGGACAAAGATGATCATGAAGCATTTAGTTAGAAGCCCGAAGACTGTCACCATTGCCCTGCTCGCTGTCGCAGCCGTTATCGCGATTACAACTCACCGCGCACAAGCTATCGATCAGGACATCGCCAAGCTCAACCGGTTCATGCAAGCGACCAAGGGCAACACCGCGTCGATGCAGGTCTTCCGCGAGGGGCGCGATTTTATCGAAGCTCAAAACTGGCAAAAAGCCGCCGAAAAATTCAACGACTTCATCAAGGGTTTTCCAAAAGACAAGGACATGGACGCCGCGCTCTACTGGTACGGGTACGCGCTGGAGAAACAGAACCGTAAGGAAGAGGCAAAGGTGCCACTTACTCGATTGGTTGAAAGGTACCGCAGTTCAAGCTGGCGTCAGGAGGCATTAGCGCTGCTGGTCGTGCTAGGCGAGAAGGCGCTGGTGGACCAGGAGCTCATCAAAGAGAACTGCGAGATCAAGATACTCGCATTGCAAAGCCTGTTTCAGGCAGACGAGGAACGCGCCATCGCACTCGTGACCGAATCTCTCAAAGCAACGCCACCAGCGCAGTGCCAGGGATTCCAGGCAGCAGCACTCTCGATGCTCGGCTCGCACGGTGGCCCGCGTGTAGTTCCTCTTCTGCTCGACATCGCGCGCAACAATCCCGATCAAAAACTTCGTCTCACTGCAATCAGGCGTTTGGGCGAACAACACAGCGATCAGGTCGCAGACGACCTGGTCAAGATCTACGAGGCCGACAAGACCAAAGAAGTTCGCGTTCAGGTTTTACGCGCGCTCGTTGAGAGTCGCACAACACGCGGCAGTGCCAAGGTGCTCGAGATCGCTCGTACCGGCGACGACGTCGGAATGAGACAGGTTGCAATTCGTTATATCGGTGAGCTGAACGACGCTGCCTCGCTCGATGAGTTGATTCGAATTTTCGACGCCGACAAAACAAAAGAGATTCGCTCCCAGATAATTCGCGCACTTGCCGAACGCGACGATGCCAAGGCGCGTGCAAAGCTTCTTGATATTGCACGCACTGGCGCCACGCCGGAGGAGCGCATCGAGGCGATTCGCCGTCTGGGCGAGCACAACCGCCTCAGCATGGACGAGCTCATGCAGCTCTACACGAACGAAACCAGCTTGCCGCTAAAGCAGGGCCTGCTCCGCGCCTTCGGCGACAGTAACGATCCGCGTGCGCAGGCGAAGCTCATGGAGATCGCCCGCGGGAACGACGCAGTCGAACTTCGCATGTACGCGATTCGACAGTTGGGCGAGAAAGACGACGAGCAAACTGTCAATCAACTTGTTTCGTTGTACGACTCTGAACAGAACCAGCAAGTCAAAGTCGCATTGCTCCGCGGGTTTGGCAACTCGAATCAAAAGAGCGCCGTGCGCAAGTTGATGGCGATCGCTCGCAACGACCCATCGGTAGAGCTACGCAAAGCAGCCGTCAGGTATCTGGGCGAAAGCAAAGATCCAGAGGCGCTGAAGTTTCTTGAAGACCTATTGAAGTAAAAGTTTGTGTGGCTTTGCCTACAAAAACTGTCTCATTCACACCGGGCTTTAGCCCGGTGAACAGCGCGAAGGCATCGATACAACCGTTTCAACGGTTTTGCGCCGCTTGTCGTTCGAAACCGTTAAAACGGTTTCAGAAGCATTGTAGCTGTCTTTCCACCGGGCTAAAGCCCGGTGTGAATGAGAGGTAAGCCTGCACCTATAGAACCTATTTCATCCTGGAGGAATCATGCGTAAATCATTAATCCTGCTGTTTGTAGCAATAGTTGGCGTCGCATGTGCCGATCGCGCCGCCACGGCAACGGCCGTCTCGGTTAAAGACGATGATGTACAAACGCAATCATCGACGACGACGGTTCAGAGTTTTACGGCAGTCGAAGGCGCAGATCTCATGGCGCGGCTCGAGGCAGCGCAAACGCGGGCGCGCTCGCGCCAAACACCTTACTGGTCTGCGTACACGTTTGACGTACGTCCGGGCGTCGCCGTCGATCCTGCCATCCGTGATTTCAACGGCTCGATGAACAGCTTCGGCGACACGACGGTGTTTATCGGTACCACCTCGAGTGGCATGACAGTCGAAACACGCAACCTCGCGATCTTCCTGCTGCGCGATCCATCGAGCAACCAGATCACGCGCATGGAGGTTTACAACCTCGAACGAAAACGCGAGTACAGCGGCTATCCCGTGTACTGGCTCGCCCGCGCGAACAACGAGGAGAGCCTGAACTACCTGCGCGCGATCGCGGCCGCCACGCCGCTCGACATGCTGAGCGAGCGTGCTGTTCTAGCCATCGCTTTGCACGACGATCAACGAGTCGGCGGCATGCTCAAAAACTTCGTCACGAGCTCGCCAAATCAAAAGATTCGCTCGACGGCTGTTCACTGGCTGGGCCAGGTTGGCGGCGAATCAGCCTTCCTCGCGTCGCTCGTGCGCAACGATGCGGAAGACAAGAAACTGCGACGTTCCGCGGCGCACGCGATCGGCGCGAGTCGCGAGCGCGGAGCTATCAACACGCTCACCGGTTTGTATGAAAGTGTGAAGGACCCCGAAGTTCGCCGCAGCGTAATCTCAGCCGCGGGCAACAGTATCGAAGTGCAACCGGCATACAACTTTCTGCTCGGTGTAGCGAAGAACGATGCTGACTGGGAGTCGCGAAAATCAGCAGTGCGCCAGCTCGGCGATATTCAAGTTGAGAGTGCTGCGGACGAGTTGATGAAGATCTACACCAGCGACGCAAACTTCGAAGTGAAACGCACTGCGCTGAGAGCGTTGGCGGAAACAAAGAACCCGAGAGGCCAGGCGCGGCTTTTGGAAATAGCGCGCACGGATCCAAATCCCGAATTGCGAAGGACTGCGATCCGGGTGCTTAGCGAACGTGGCGAAGCCGTCGTTGAGGATCTGCTAAAGCTGTTTGATTCAGAACAGTCGACGGACGTTAAGCGAGCAGTGTTGCAAACACTCTCGGAGATCAAGAGCCCGCGCGTTGAAGACAAGTTGTTCGAAGTTGCAAAGAGTAACGACCACATGGACGTGCGGCGTCAGGCGATTCGTCTTCTCGGCGAACGCGTCAGCAAGCGCAGCCTCGATTTCCTGAGCACGACTGCGCAGAGCAATGATGGGAATGGCGAGGTGCAGGTACAGGCAGTCAGAGCGATCAGCGAACGACGCGCTGAGGAATCAGTGCCGTTGCTGATCAAAATCGCTCGCACGCATCAGAATCCGATGGTGCGCAAACAGGCGATCCGATCGTTGGGTGAGTCGGGCGATCCGAGGGCCATTGAGTTCTTCAGGGAAGTGTTAA
>JBIOUJ010000268.1:0-25796 GCA_044867025.1 Pyrinomonadaceae bacterium
GCGTTTACCGCAGAGGCGCAGAGGAACGCAGAGGAACGCAGAGAAAGACATTCGCAATGATAAATCTTCGCGATATCAGACCACAGCGTGTTCGTCTCGGTGATCAACCACTCGTGACGAAGGACGGAGGAAGCCTGCCGTTGGTCATGCGCCCGGTGCGGAGTGATCTCGATCCGGTCGCGTGGGCCAGGAACAACGTTGCGGAGATCGAAACGGAACTTATTAAACACGGCGCGATCCTGTTTCGCGACTTTCCGTTCCGCTCACGCACGGACTTCGAGTCCTTCGCGAAAGCGATCTCGCCGGAGTTGATGGAATACACCGAACGCTCTACGCCGCGTTCAGATGTCGCCCCGGGAATTTACACCTCGACCGAATATCCAGCAGATCAGCACATCCCGCTGCACAACGAAAACTCGTACTCGCACAAGTGGCCCAGGAAAGTTTACTTCTTCTGCGCCGAGCCGGCGCCAATCGGTGGACACACGCCGCTCGCCGATAGTCGTAGGGTTTTTGAAGCCATCGATAAGAGCATCCGCCACCGGTTCATGGAAAAAGGCGTCATGTACGTACGCAACTATCGCAGCGATCTCGACCTGCCGTGGCAGACGGTCTTTCGCACGTCTGATCGGACTGAGGTTGACCGATACTGCGCGAAGGTTGGCATGCGCTGCGAGTGGAGAAACGACGGCTCGTTACGGACGACGCAGGTGCGTCAGGCCGTTGCCACGCATCCGGTAACCAGGGAAATCGTTTGGTTCAACCAGGCGCACTTGTTTCACGTGTCGAGTTTGACGAAAGAGCTCGGCGAGTCGATGCGCGCGCTGTATCAGAACGACGAGCTGCCGCGCAATTCGTATTACGGCGACGGCACGCCGATCGAAGCGAGTACGTTGGACGAGATCCGTCGCGTGTACGACGAGCTCGCCGTCACGAACGACTGGCAACAGGGCGATCTGGTTCTGGTCGACAACATGCTCACCGCTCATGGGCGCACACCTTACGAGGGCTCGCGAAAAATCCTCGTCGCCATGGCCCAACCGTTCCAGCAGTAACCCCGAAAGAAACTGAAAGTTTTAAGAGAGGTAAAGATGCAGCAGGTCATCGAAGGCTTCAGACTATCTCCTCAGCAAACCCGCCTGTGGTTTGAACAGCAGGAATCTAACGCCTATCACGCGCAATGCACGATCATAATCGATGGTCCATTGAACAAAGACGTCCTGAACGACGCTTTGGTCGAGATCGTGAACCGGCACGAGGTCCTGCGCACGACCTACCATCAGATGCCGGGCGTCAAACTTCCAGTTCAGGTTATTGGGGATCAGGTTCGTTTCTATCCGGTGGTGGAAGTCGACCTGCGACACCTCAGCGAAGCAGACCAGTGGGCGCGCGTACGCGAGATTCAACAGGAAGAGCGACAACGGCGTTTCCTTCTGACCGAAGGTCCGCTATTCAATCTGACCTTAATCGCGCTCGCAGATCAAAGACACTGTCTGATCGCAGACCTGCCGGCGTTGTGTGCGGATTCCGTGACGCTCGTCAACCTCGCCCAAGAGGTCCACGCGTCGTACGAGGCTGCGCTTCGCGGTGAGCAAGTGTTTTCAGAGCCGCTGCAATACGCGCAGTTTGCCGAGTGGCAACTCGAGATCGAGTCAAACCGCGAGGCGGTCGCGCAGGCCGAGCATTCAACGGCGATACAGTTGCCGTTCGAAACGCAATCCGGATCGACCTTCGAGCCACGCGTGGTTGAGGTCAATTTCGAAGACGACCTGGGTGCATGCGGCGACTCTTTAAATAGTTTTGTTTTGGCCTGTTGGTTAGTGTTCCTTCATCGAGTGACGAGTCTCGACGATCTCACCATCTCATACCTGCAACACGGACGAGAGTTCGAAGAACTACAGAGCACGTTCGGTCTACTCGCAGAGGCGCTGCCGATCAATGTCAGTTTCGTTGGTGATACGACATTCAGCGAGGTTCAAAGCCGCGTGCAAGAGGCTGCCGGACTATCGCGCAATCACCACGCAGAAAAGGCGGACGTCGCATACGAGTTTGAAGAACGACCGGGACAGTTCGGCGCATCGGAAGTTAGCTTCAGCGTCGAAGATCTCTATTGCTGCTCGTATCCATACAAACTGCGGCTGCAATGCATTCGCGAGCGCGAAAGCGTGAGATGCGAACTGCACTATGACGCGTCGATTTTCTCTACTGAGACAGCTTCCGCATTCGTCGAAATCTTCACAGAGATCGTTCATGACGCGCTGAAGAACTCACACAAACCCGTGGGCCAGCTCAACGTTCTCAGCGCGCACGAACAACAGAACCTCCTAAACACACTCGCCGGACCACGCTCCGAATATCCACGGGAAACGAGCGTCCATCAACTAGTCGAAGCCCGAGTCGAGTCAAACCCGCACAACGTCGCGGTGGAATTTGCCGGGCGTGAATTGACGTACTCCGAACTGAATGCTCGCGCAAACCAGTTGGCCCACTATCTGCGATCGAATGGCGTCGGGCCGGAACTTCGCGTGGGAATCTGCCTGCAAAGATCGCCCGAGATGATGATCGCGTTGTTGGGTGTTCTGAAGAGTGGCGGCGCATACGTGCCAATGGACCCAGGCGATCCCGAAGAGCGTCTATCGCACATTCTCTCCGATTCCGAGATCAAGGTTTTGCTGACTCAGAAACAAGTCGCCGATCGCCTGCCCAAGGGAATCGCGAAGACCATCTGCCTCGACACCGACGAAGCAGTCATTAGTGCAGAAAGTGAAGAGAACCCAAGCTCGATAACACTGCCCGAAAACCTCGCCTACGTGATCTACACTTCCGGCTCGACGGGCAAACCCAAGGGAACGCTAATCACTCATCGCGGCGCGGTTAATTACCTGTGGTGGGCGCGAGATTACTACAAAGTCAAAGACGCGAACGGCGCGATCGTCTTCTCGCCAATCACGTTCGACATGGTAGTCACCAGCCTGTTTGCGCCTTTACTTACCGGAACAAAGGTGAAATTGATCGCGGACGAGTCGCCGATTGATGGCCTGATCGAGAGCGTGAAGACCGACCGCGATCTGAGTTTCGTCAAGCTGACACCGGCGCATCTCGAGATGATGGCGCAGGAAATCCCGGCCGAATCAGTCTCCGACTGGAGCCGCGCATTCATCGTCGGCGGCGAGGCTTTGATCGCCGAGTCGATCGCGTTCTGGCGCAGGAACGCGCCGCAGACGCGGATCATCAACGAGTATGGTCCAACTGAAACAGTAGTCGGCTGCTGCGTGTATGACGTTATTGATGAAACACCAGCCACTGGCCCAATCTCTATCGGTTGGCCCACAGCCAACACACAACTCTACGTGCTCGACGACCGAATGCAGCTCGTGCCGAAAGGCGTCGCCGGCGAGTTGTTTATTTCGGGCGATGGCGTGGCGCGCGGCTATCACAACCGGCCGAGCCTGACAGCAGAGCGTTTCATTCCAGATCCCTTCAGCACAACGCCAGGCGCGCGAATGTACAAGACCGGAGATCTCGCTCGCCTGGGTTCCAACACAGGCCTCGACTATCTCGGACGCAACGATCAGCAAGTCAAGATTCGCGGCTACCGCATTGAGCCGGGAGAAATCGAGTCTGTGCTGCGGCAGCATCCTTCAGTGCGCGAGGCGCTGGTTGTCGCAAACGAAGAGAAGCGCGGTGAAAAACGATTAGTCGCTTACGTCGTAATCGATAAGAAGCGCGGCGTCTCGATCGGTGAGCTGCGCAATTTCGTGAGCACGCAGGTTCCGGACTACATGGTCCCTGCCTACTTCATAAAGCTTGACGCGTTCCCGCTCGCTCGTAGCGGAAAAGTGGATCGCAAAGCGCTGCCGTCACCTGACGGCGTCCGACCAGACATCGACGATCTCTACATCCCACCACGAACGCTGATCGAAGAAACATTGTGTGCGATCTGGGCCGAAGTCCTCGACATCGAGCGCGTCGGCATCGACGACAACTTCTTCGCGCTCGGCGGTGACTCGATTCGTAGCATTCAAGTGCGAGCGAAGGCACTGCGCAAAGGTCTGAACATCGAAAACCGGCACCTCTTCCAGCACCACACGATTCGTGAGCTGGCGCGCGTCGTTGCCTTTGCTGACGAGGGTGCGATCGAAGCAGTGAAGACCGAAGCCTTCAGTCTCGTGTCTGATGCAGATCGAGCGATCCTTGGCGACGAGTTCGAGGATGCTTATCCGCTTACGAAACTCCAGGCCGGCATGATCTTCCACACGGAATTCAACCCGGACTCCGCTGTCTATCACGACATGCACAGCTTTCGCATGAGAGCGCGGCTCGATGAGGACATGTTGGCGAAGGCCGTTAACCAGACTGTCGCGCGCCATCCGGAGTTGCGCACTTCGTTTGACCTGCGCCGGTTCAGCGTTCCGCTTCAGCTCGTGCACAAGAGTGTGCCCGCGAATATCGCGTTTGAAGATCTGAGTCATCTCGCGGCTGAGGAACTCAGAGTCGCAGTAGAGCAACGGTTGGAAGAGGAAAAGCAACTGCACTTCAACTATGAGCAAGCGCCGTTGCACCGGTTTCACATCATCCGCCGCAGCGACGATGAATTTCAGTTCATGCTGGTTTTCCATCACGCGATCCTCGATGGTTGGAGCGCCGCAACGCTGCTGACCGAACTGTTTCACCGCTATCTAGCGCTGCTTCACAATCCTGACTTCGCACCCGAGCCGCCGTTGACAATGTCGTTCAGAGACTTTGTCTCGCTCGAGAAGATGACACTCGAATCCGAGCAGGCCCAGGACTACTGGGACCGCGTGCTCGGCGACACGTCGATTTCAATGCTGCCGCGCTGGCCGTCGTCTTATCGAGATGAGAACGCAACGCAGGCCCAGTTCAAGGTGGTCCAGATTCCGGAAGAAGTGTCGGCTGGTTTGAGAGAGTTGGCGCGATCTGCGTCGGTGCCGATCAAGAGCGTCCTGCTCGC
This sequence comes from Pyrinomonadaceae bacterium, assembly GCA_044867025.1. Taxonomy (GTDB): domain Bacteria; phylum Acidobacteriota; class Blastocatellia; order Pyrinomonadales; family Pyrinomonadaceae; genus PSRF01. The sequence continues at coordinate 4,973 of JBIOUJ010000268.1, forward strand.
CGCGCACATGAAAGTGATGGGGCTGCTGACAGGCCACACGGACGTGATGACTGGCCTGATCTCCAATGGACGGCCGGAAGAAGCTGACGGCGACAAGGTTCTCGGATTGTTCCTGAATGCGGTGCCTTTCAGACAGAGCCTGGCCGAGGGCACGTGGTTGGACCTCGTGCGCGAGACGTTCATGCGTGAGCGAGAGTTGCTGCCGTTCAGGCGTTTTCCGCTGGCAGAGCTGCAGCGAAAGAACGGTGGGCAGTCGCTGTTTGAAACGAACTTCAACTTCATGCATTACCACGTTTACCAGCGACTGAGAGGCATCGAAGAGGTCGACGTCGTTGACTACGAAGGTTATGAAGAGACCAACTTCACGATGATGGCCCAGTTCTCGCTGGACCTCGCTTCGTCCGACGTGCGACTCGGATTGAACTACCATCCGAAGGAGTTGCCGGCCGAACAGGTCGACGCCATCGCTTCATACTACGTGAACACACTCGCCGCGATGGCGCGCGATCCGCAACGGCTTCATCACAGCTTCAACGCCCTGCCCGAGCACGAGCAGACGCGCATGCTGGAAGAGTGGAATCCGCGCGTGAGTAAAGATGGCCGCCTGTCCTGTGTAACCGACCTCTTCGCGAACCAGGCGCAAGCGACTCCGAATGAGATTGCGCTTGTTTCCGGCGATCGCGTGCTGACGTACGAACAGCTCGATCAGATGTCGAACAAGGTCGCGAACTATCTGGCCTCGCTGGGTGTGAAACCGGAAGTCAAAGTCACTATCTACATGGAACGTTCCGCGGAGTTGCTGATCGGTTTACTCGGCATCCTGAAGACGGGTGCAGCGTATGTTGCGCTCGATAGTAGTCAGCCGCTCGAACGACTCGCGTTCATTCTCGACGAAGTGATGCCGCCGGTGATACTGACGCAGGACAAACTCGTCGACGATCTTCCGTCATACTTCGGACAGGTGCTTTGTCTCGATTCTGAATGGGACTTGATCGAGGCCTACGACGCGCAAAGGCCCGGCGTTACAGTACGCGCGGAAAATCTTGCGTACGTTCTTTACACTTCCGGCTCGACCGGAAAGCCGAAGGGCGTGATGGTCACGCATCGCGGACTGTCGAATTATCTGAACTGGGCCAGTGAGTATTACGGCGCGGGTGAGGGTCGAGGCTCTTTGTGTCATTCGCCTGTTTCTTTCGATTTGACGGTGACGAGTTTGTTCACGCCGTTGCTGACAGGCAAATCCGTTGTGCTCGCAGCGCCGGACAATGGCGTCGATTCACTTGCGCTCGCGATGAGAAACGACACAGATTTCAGTCTGATCAAGATCACTCCCGCGCATCTCGATCTGTTGGCCGAGTTGATACCGCCGTCTGAGGTCGCGGGGAAGGTGAAGACTCTGGTGATTGGTGGCGAGGCGTTGTTCACTGAGAAGTTGGACTTCTGGCGCACGAACGCTCCCGAGACCAGGATCGTCAACGAGTATGGACCAACTGAAACCGTTGTTGGCTGCTGCATCTATGAAATGAACGGCGACGCGACTGTTTCAGGCCCGGTGCCTATCGGTCAACCGATCCAGAACACGCGACTCTACGTTCTCGATCGAAATCTACAACCGGTTCCCATCGCCGTGACTGGTGAGCTTTACATCGCCGGAGCAGGACTGGCGCGCGGTTATGTGAACAGTCCAGAGATAACGGCGCAAAAGTTTGTCCCCGATCCGTTTGCCAACACTGCGGGTGGGCGGATGTACAAGACGGGCGACCTCGCCCGGTACTTGCCCGATGGCAACATCGAGTACGTGGGCCGGAACGACGAGCAGGTGAAGATTCGCGGATACCGGATCGAGCTCGGTGAAATCGAGGCGGCGATCAATGCTGGTGGCGGAGTCAAGCAGTGTGTCGTCGTCGTCAAGGGTGAAGCGGAAAGACGCGCGCTCGTTGCGTATGTCGTGCCTGAGGAAGACAGGGAACTGACGGGGGACGAGCTCAAGGAACAGTTGCGTTCGAAGCTTCCGGAATACATGGTGCCGGTGCGCTATGTGTTTCTCGAAGAGCTTCCGGTTACGGACAACGGGAAGGTCGATCGACGTGCGCTGCCTGATGCAGATGACAATCAGCGAAAGGCGAGTGCGTATCAGGAAGGACGAAACGAAACCGAGCGCGAGCTGGCAAACATCTGGCGGGCGGTGCTGGGAGTTGAACGAGTTGGAATACACGACAACTTCTTCGATCTCGGTGGGCATTCGCTGCTGGCGATTCAGGTGATCTCTCGCGTGCGCAACGTGTTCAGTGTCGACCTGCCGCTGCGTGCGCTGTTTGATTCGCCCACGGTAGCGACATTCTCTGAACTTATTGGCGGCGGAGTTTCGTCCTCTGCTGATCGAATACCGGTCAGAAGCAAAGTTAGTGGTCCAACGCTCGAATCACGTGAGAGTGAAGACATTGAGTCGTTGTTGTCGGATCTCGAATCGCTGCTGGATGAAACTGCTGTTGAGCTTCTCGATCAGGCTGCTTCCGAGCCTGAAGATGTGAATCCGCTGTCGCTTTCGCAGGAGCGCGTGTGGCGGATGGAAGAGCAGAAGCCCGGCACGACGCATTTCACGATGCGTTCAGTCTTACGGCTTACGGGACCGCTGAATGTAGAAGTATTGCAACGAGCTTTTGACGAGATGGTTCGCCGTCACGAAACGTTGCGCACGCTGTTCACGGTGCGCGATGGGAAGCCGGTGCAGGTTGTGAATGAACCTGGTCCATTCATGCTGAATCAGATCGACGTCAGTATGGAGGAGCCTTCGCAGCGCGATGATAAGGCACAACAGTTGTACCTCAGCGAAGTACGGCGTCCGTTCGTGATTAATGAGGGCGCGTTGGTTCGTGCGTTGCTGATCAAGCAGGATGAAGAGAACCACATACTGGTTATCGTGTTGCACCAGCTCATCTCAGATGCTTGGGCCATGAATGTCTTCATCACTGAACTGACGGTGCTGTATTCGGCATTCCTTCAAGGCGGGTCTTCGCCTTTGCCGGCGCTGCCGATTCAGTACGCGGATTTCGCGCGTTGGGAGCAGCAGAGGTTTGCAAGCGGCGAGATCAACACGCAACTTAATCACTGGAGGCAGCAACTCGCGCACAATTACACGCCGGCCAACATACCGACTGATCGCCCGTTCCCGGAGGTTGCATCGACGCGCGGCGGTGGTGAGACGGTCGTCCTGCCAGCCGAGACTGTCGAAGCGTTTCGAGCACTCACGCGCCAGGAAAATGTCAGCTTGTATATGAGCATGCTCACTGCGTTCAAGGTGTTGCTGTCTCACATGTGCGAACAGGACGACATCGCTGTTTCGACGGGTGTGGCTGGTCGCACGCGACAAGAGACTGAGGGATTGATTGGCAGCTTTGCGAACGCACTTGTGTTGCGCACGGATCTGTCCGGCGATCCGACGTTCCGCGAAGCGTTGCAAAGAGTGTCGAAGGTGAGTCTCGACGCGCTCGCAAATCAGGACGTGCCGTTCAACCTCGTCGAGCAGATGGTGCGCGAGAGCAGCGGCATTGTCGACAAGCAGCTATATCCGATCGTGTTCGATCTCTCTGTGACGAATGATAACAACAACACTCGCGAGCTCGTTCAGAACGTCAACGATCTCAAGGTCGAGATGCTTGTGCCGGATGAGGAGCTCGTAATTGGCGCGGCCATTAGGTTGTCGATCGACGAGGTCCAGCAGGACGTCATGGCCAACATGTTTTATCGCCGCGATCTCTTCGACGCGCCCACGATCTCACGCTGGCTCAATAATTTTGTGCAACTGCTCGACACAATCGTCGCAAACCCCGACGCCCGCATCTCCGAACTGAAATCGAATAACGCCGAAGGCGTTCACTAATTTCAGCCCAGGGTTGGAAGCGTAGCGACAACCCTGGGATCTAATCACACCCGTCGATTTCAACGCTGAAAGCGTTGCGAACGCGTCCGGAGGAAAGCACAGGCCTAACGCTTTCAGCGTTGATGCTTTGTTAAATAATGCGTACCCAGGGTTGGCGCTGCGCTTTCCAACCCTGGGCTGAAATTAGCGAACGCCTTCGGCGTTAAGAATAAACCCCAAACCCAACCTCAAAAGTACTTATCTAAAAGCAATGCAAAACTCAAACATGTACCTGAAGCAGAACGTCCTCGTAGAGCCGCTCTCGAACCAGTGGTATAGCTGGCCCTACCTGATCTCGCCGGCGACGGTGGCGATGTACATCACCAACCAGCACCTGAAGATCATGCAATCATTCATCGCCAATCCCGAGCTGCACGTCTCGGCGCTCAAAAATCCCGCGATGCTCGGTGGTCCATTCATCAACTACGCGCCGAGCAGAGTGGGCGAGATCAAAGCCCTCTACGACAAGACGTTGCAGGAACAGAACACCGCGATCCAACTCGCGCAAGCGATCAAGGAACTCGACGACATGCTCGCTGCCCAGGCCGAAGGATCGTCGCTCGAGCCGCTCTATCAAAAAGTTCCGGACATGCTAAGAGGCTATGTCGAGCTCGTCTACGACCTGAACAACAAACCGTCGATCCGCTTTTTCGAAGGACTGCTTTACAAGAGCCCGTTCTACAATCCGGCGCTGCAAAGTATTAGCCTCTCGTCGATCAAAGACGACAGCCGGCCGTTCGTGTTCAGCACGCCGCGGCTGAAGACGGACGACGAGATCCACCTGAACATTCCGTTCAATTACGAAGCGCTCGACGAGCTGTTCAAGATGAAATGGGCGCCCGGATCTTACGACCAGGTGAAGGACCATCTCGGTATCAAAGACGAAGACGACGAGCTCTTCTCGAGTTTCTTCACTGCCGAGCAGCCGGCCCCGCGAAAGGAATTTACCGGCGACGGTGTCAGAATTCGCTACTTCAACCACGCGTGTGTGTTGATTCAAACAGCGAACGTCAGCATCCTGACCGACCCGGTGATGAGCTATCAGTACGGTGGTTTCAATCATCGTTACACTTATGCCGACCTGCCCGAAACGATCGATTACGTTCTGATTACTCACAACCACCAGGACCACTGCATGTTCGAGCCGCTGCTGCAACTGCGCCCGCAGATCAAAAATATCGTGGTGCCGGCCAGCAACGGAGGCACGCTCGCAGATCCGTCATTGAGACAGATCCTGCAACAGGTCGGATTCAAGAACGTCTATGAACTCGAAGCACTGGAGTCGATCGACGTCGGCGACGGCACGATAACCGGTGTGCCGTTCCTCGGAGAACACGGTGATCTCGACATCAGGACCAAGCTCGCGTACCTGGTGAACCTGAAAGGTAAGTCGGTGCTCTGCGCCGCAGACTCGAACAACATTGAGCCGAGACTCTACCAGAACCTGCACGAAGTGTTCGGCGATATCGATGTGGTGTTTTTGGGGATGGAGTGTGATGGCGCGCCTCTGAGCTGGTTGTACGGACCGCTCATGACCAAGCCGATCGCGCGAAAGATGGACCAGTCGAGGAGGTTCAACGGTTCTGACTTCGAAAAAGCGATCGATATCGTCGACCGATTTAATCCGAGTCACGTGTACGTCTACGCGATGGGCCAGGAGCCATGGCTCACGTTTCTCACATCACTGCAATACACGGACGAGTCGCGTCCGATCGTCGAATCAAACAAGCTGATCGATGCGTGCCGCAAACGTGGCATTGAGTGCGAACGACTTTACGAGCGCGCTGAGATCATTCTCTAAGACAACCCACTCTGCGTATCTCTGCGTACCTCTGCGTCTCTGCGGTAAAAGATCTGTTCATTGCAGAGGCGCAGAGGAACGCAGAGATACGCAGAGAAGAAAGAATCGTCGTGATGCATTTTCTCGATCGTATTGCCGAGCTGCCGCCACAGAAGCGCGCGTTGTTGAGTCGGAAGCTCAACCCGATGTCGTTCGCCCAGCAGCGATTGTGGTTCCTCGATCAGTTGGATCCGGGCACTTCGGCTTACAACCTCTTCACCGGATACCGCCTCTCCGGGCCGTTGGACGTTAGTGCGCTTGAAAGAAGTCTGAGTGAAATCGTGCGCCGTCACGAAGTACTGCGAACAAACTTCGCGATGATCGAAGGGCGGTTGGTCCAAATCCTGAACCCGCCGCGTCCTATAGAACTCCCACTCGAAGATCTGAGCGACGTACCGGAAAGCGAGCGGGAAGCGCAACTCAAGCAACTCGCGAACGAAGAAGCGCAGCGGCCATTTGATCTCGCGCGCGGAAACCCGCTCAGGGCCACGCTCGTCAAACTCGCTCCCGACGAGCACGTCTCGTTGTTGACCGTTCATCACATCGTCTTTGACGGCTGGTCGATGGGGATCTTTCTGCAAGAAATGGCTGTGTTGTACGACGCGTTTTCACGCGGTGCTGCGTCGCCGCTCGGCGATCTGCCGATGCAATACGGCGACTTCGCTCGCTGGCAGCGACAGACGCTACAAGGCGCGAGGCTCGAAGAGATCCTTGACTACTGGAAGACGCAACTGCGCGATGTTCCGCCATTGCTCGAGCTGCCAACTGATCGGCCGCGCACCGCGATGCAAAGTTTTACCGGGACGCAAATGCCGTTCGGGTTGTCGCCTGAATTGTCTGACTCGCTCCGGGCGTTGAGCCGCCAGGAAGACGTGACGCTCTTCATGCTCCTGCTCGCGGCGTTCAAAGTCGTGCTGTGGCGTTACTCAGGTCAGGAGAACATCGTCGTCGCTACGCCGGTTGCCGGACGCGATCGTTCTGAGATCGAAGGCTTGATTGGTTTCTTCGTCAACACGCTTGTTCTGCACACTGATGTCTCCGGTAATCCGACATTTCGCGAGCTGTTGAAACGTGTCCGCGAAGTCGCACTCGGCGCCTATGCTCACCAGGATCTGCCGTTTGAGAAGTTAGTGGAGGAGATCAGGCCCGAACGCGACACCAGTCAAAACCCGCTGTTCCAGGTCATGTTCACTTTGCAGAACGTCTCCGCTCCGACGATGGAGACAGCGCCCGTGCAGAGCGCGGGTTTGACGATGACGCGTATCGACGCTGACAGCGTCACGTCACAGTTCGACCTGACACTCGGCTTGATCGATCGCGAAACAGATCTGGTCCTATGGATCGAATACAACACACATCTCTTCAATCGCGATCGTATCGAGCGAATGGCTGGTCACCTGCGTTCGTTGCTGGCAGCAGTCGTCGAGAATGCTGACTTAAGACTCTCGGAGCTGCCACTGCTGGCCGAAACCGAGCGACAACAGTTGTTGTCAGAGTGGAACCACACCGCTCAAACAGACTCGCGTGACAAATGCATTCATCAGCTCTTTGAGCAACAGGTCGAAACGACGCCCGACGCAGTCGCTGTGCTCTTCGGAAACGAATCCATGTCGTACAGGGATTTGAATGTCCGTGCCAACAAGCTCGCGAATCACTTGCGCGAACAGGGTGTTGGACCAGAAGTCAGAGTCGGACTTCTCGCGGAGCGCTCGTTCGACATGATCGCCGGCATTCTCGCGATCGTCAAAGCCGGCGGCGCATACGTGCCGATCGATCCCGCGTATCCAGCGGACAGAATGTCTTTCATCCTGTCTGACGCGAACATCCCGATTCTGTTGGCGCAACGACACCTCGCGGAAAAACCGGGGCCACATAGTGCACAGATGATTTTTATAGGCGAGGCTGGCCCAGAGGACGCACACAACGCAGTCAACACCGCTTATCCCGAGAGCAACGCCGTAATCCTTTACACCTCAGGCTCAACCGGAAAACCGAAAGGCGTCGTGGTCCAACACCGCTCACTCGTGAATTACGTCGAGTCGGCGATTGCGTCCTACGAGCTTACGGCAGGCGATCGTGTCTTGCAGTTCGCGTCAATCGGCTTCGACACGAGCGCCGAAGAGATCTTCTGCTCGTTATCGTGCGGAGCGGCTTTGGTGTTGCGGACTGAAGACATGCTCGACTCGACGACTCATTTCCTCGAGCGTTGTCGTGAAGCCGGTGTCTCGATGCTCACCTTGCCGACGGCTTACTGGCATCAACTGACTGCGTCTATGTCGGATTCAGACTGGGAACTCGCGGGCAACGTGCGGCTTTGGATTGGTGGCGGCGAGAGCATGCTGCCGCAAAACGTTCAGGAATGGCAGCGGCGTTTGGGCAAGCGTGTGCGGCTCATCAACAGTTATGGTCCAACAGAGGCCACAATCGCCTGCACCGGATATGAGGTAACAGAAGCAGAAGATCTCTCACAGGTTCCTATCGGACGCCCACTCACCAACGCCGAGGTTTACATTCTCGATAAGTATCTGCAACCCGTTCCAGCCGGCGTGTATGGTGAGCTTTGTATCGGCGGTGCAGGACTGACGCGCGGTTACCTCAATCGCCCGAGATCAACCGCTGAAAAATTCATTCCCAATCCATTCAACGGGACCGGAGAGCGACTATATCGAACGGGCGACGTAGCCCGATTCCTCTCAGACGGTAACCTGGAATATTTCGGACGATCGGACCAGCAGGTCAAGATCCGCGGCTTCCGCATTGAGATCGGCGAAATCGAAGCGGTCCTCGGCCGTCATCCGGCATTGCGCGAAAGCGCAGTGGTCGTCAGGGAAATCGGCAGCGAGAAGCGGTTGGTGGCCTATGTCGTGCCACATGCTTCACCCGGTCCATCAACCAGCGAATTGCGCGAATTCATGAAGGCACAGGTGCCGGAGTACATGGTGCCGAGCATCTTCACGATGCTTGAACGGCTCCCACTGACGCCGAGTGGAAAAATAAATCGTAAAGCTCTCCCCGCTCCCGATCAGTCCAGGCCAGAACTCGCGGCCAAAATGGTACCGCCGCGCAACGAAGTCGAGCAGACGCTCGCTGAGATCTGGCAATCGGTATTGGGCCTCGAAAAGGTCGGCATTTACGACAGCTTCTTCGAGCTCGGCGGCGACTCGATTCTGAGCATTCAAGTCGTTTCGCGCGCGTCGCAAAAAGGTTTGCGCTTAACGCCGAAGCAGATCTTTTTGAATCAGACTATAGCCGAACTCGCGCTCGTGGTCGAAACAGCAGGCGAGTCGAAAGCGGAGCAGGGAATTGTAACTGGTCCAGTGCCGCTGACGCCGATTCAACACCTCTTGTTTGAGCAGAACTTTTCTGATCCGCACTACTACAACCAATCAGCACTGCTGCAAATGCACGACAGGTTGAATCCCGTGGCGCTCGAATCTGCGACACGACATCTGATCGAACACCACGATGGTCTGCGGTTGCGCTTCGTGAAAGACGCCAATGGCTGGCGACAGTTCAACGCGGGAGTCGAGAACACGCCTTTTACCAACATCGACCTTTCGTGGATGCCTGGCTATCAGCAGAGCAGAACGATCGAAGCGATCTCCGAGCTTTTGCAAAAAACTCTCGATCTTGCTGAAGGGCCACTCGTCCGCATAGTGCTGTTCGAACTCGGCCCGGAAGAACCCCAACGCTTGTTGCTGATCTTCCATCACCTCGTGATCGACGGTGTCTCCTGGCGCGTCGTGGTTGAAGACCTGCAAACAGCACTCGATCAGGCGCAGCGTGGCGTTCTGATTGCTCTCCCGCAAAAAACCACATCGTTCAAAGAGTGGGCGACAAAACTCAAGCAGCATGCGCAATCGGCGGAGATGAAAGGGGAAGCACGTTTATGGCAAGCAACGCAACACCACAATCTGCAACCTTTACCAGTCGATTTTCCCTTCGGAGAAAACACCGAAGCCTCGTCGACGAGCATCCTGGTCGAGCTGAACAAAGCCGAAACGCAGGCGCTGCTTCGCGATGTTCCGGCTGCATTTCACACAGAGATCAACGATGTGCTGCTGGCAGCGCTGGTCGATGCTCTGTCCGAATCGACCGGCTCGCGAACACTCCTCGTTGATCTCGAAGGACATGGTCGCGAAGAGATCGTGCCGGACGTCGATCTATCACGCACTGTCGGCTGGTTCACGACGATCTATCCGGTGTTGCTGGACGTGAGTGACGCTGCAAACGCTGAAGAGATGCTCGAAGCAGTGAAGCAGCAACTCAGGGCCATACCGAACAAAGGTATCGGCTACGGCTTGTTGCGTTACATGAGCGACGACGCCGAGGTATTCAAATCGTTGCCGCAGGCCCAGGTGAATTTCAATTATCTCGGTCAGTTCGATCAGACCGTGGGCCAGTCGAGTGGCTTTAGCCCGGCGCCCGAATCAACTGGACCAACGCGTACGGCTGAAGGACGTCGAATGCACCTGCTCGAGATCAACGGCGGTATTTCAGACGGTGAGCTGAGTCTGGCCTGGAACTACAGCCAGAACCTCCACCATCGCTCGACGATCGAGCGGATGGCCCAGCGATATCTCGAATCGCTGAGATCCATCATCGAGCAAGCCCAGCCCGAATTGAGTTATGCATAGCTTTTTCTCTGCGGCCCTCTGCGTATCTCCGCGGTCTCTGCGTTGGATGGCCCTTTAACGCAGAGAACGCAGAGATACGCAGAGGGCCGCAGAGAAGAACGGAGGGAAACAATGAAGATTTCTGAGGTCAAGAAAATCGAAGCACCCGCGCCGGAAGTGTTTCAGCGCGAGTACGTGATGCGAGGCGAGCCCGTCATATTCAAAGGCATCGCACGCACGTGGCCGGCTTTTCCTTTGATGAAACCGGGTGTGCTGAAACAGATGTTTGGAGAAGTTACCGTACCCGTCCGGCAGACCGACGATGAGCTGAATTACTTTTTCGGACAATCAGGCAAGAGCACGATGAAGCTTGGTGAGTACATCGATGCGATTACTGGTCCACCAACTCGCGGCGTTAAGCGTCCTTATCTCGGCAACATTCCTTTCGATCATCCGCAGGCGCGCCAGCATCTTCAGCGTCTCAAAACAGCGCTGCCGTTTCCCGACTACTTCCCGAATCAGGTTTACGGTGAGATGAGATTGTGGATGGGCGCTGAAGGGCAGCGGTCGACGATCCATAACGACAATTATCACAACCTCAACGCGCAGCTTTTTGGTCGAAAGAAGTTTTTGCTGTTTGCACCTGAGCAACACCCGCAACTCTACACTTCGCTCGTGAACGAAACGTGCTGGGCGTCGCCGGTCGATCCGGACAGTCCTGACTTCGCGCGGTTTCCGATGTACCAGCACGCCGAGGGTCGCCTCGCGATCCTGGAAGCCGGCGACATGCTCTACTTACCGATCTTCTGGTGGCACTACGTCGTCGCGCTCGATCTATCGATCAGCGTGAGTCGCTTCTCATACCAGGGCGAAACCAAACTCTGGAACCAGCTTGCCGCCTAGTCACTCTCTTCTTTGTGTCCGCTGTGTACACAAAAACACAGATAAAAAGGAATACATCAATGTCAAATTCTAACGGGAAGAATAATGTCGTCATTGTCGGCGCCGGGTTGGCGGGCACTTTAATGGGCATCTATCTCGCTCGGCGCGGCTATCGTGTCGACATTTATGAGCGGCGTCCAGATTGCCGGACCGAGTCCGGCGAGCGCTGTCGCTCGATCAATATGACTCTCGCCGAGCGTGGGCTGCGCGCCCTCGAGGAAGTCGGCATACTCCAACAGGTACTCGACCTCACCGTCACGGTCAAAGGCCGCATGGTCCATGAGATCAATGAACCCGTCAAGTTTCAACCGTACGGAAAGAATGACGACGAAGTCATTCACGCTATCATGCGTAAGGATCTGAATATTGCTTTAATGAATCACGCCGATACTTTCCCGAACCTCGAGATCCACTTTCGCCAGCAGTGTACGGGCATCGACAAACAAGCACGGAAGATTTGCTTCAGCGACATTGAAACTGGTGAATCGTATGCGATCGAACCGGCATTCATCATTGGCGCGGATGGGACCTTCTCGACTACGAGACAGCAGATGCAGCGTGGTGAGCGTGCTAACTACGATCAGGAATTTCTCGAACGTGGTTACAAAGAATTGACCATCGATCCGGCAGCGGGCGGCGGCTGGCAGCTTCCGAACCACGCGCTGCACGTCTGGCCGCGCGGCAGTTGCATGCTCATGTGCATCGCGAATCGCGACGGATCTTTCACCTGCACGTGCGTGTTGCCGTTTGAGGGTGAACTGAGTTTTGCTTCTCTGCAAACAGAGAAAGCCGTCCGTGAATTTCTCTTCGGAAATTTTCCCGACTTGATGCCATACATGCCGAATGCGGTCGAGAACTTCATGCGCAATCCGCCGTCGGAGTTCATCACCACTAGGACAAACTTCTGGCACTACAAAGACCTGTGCGTTCTACTTGGAGATTCCTGTCACACGGTCGTGCCGTTTTACGGTCAGGGTATGAACGCGGCGTTTGAGGATTGTTCGGTCCTCGACAAGTGCATCGAGCGGCATCACGACGATCTCGAGACGGCGTTCAGCGAATTTCAGCGTTTTCGTAAGCACAATACTGATGCACTTGCGAAGCTTTCGGTTGAGAACTTCATAGAGCTGCGCGACAAAGTGAGATCTCGGAAATTGAGTGCCAGGAAGAAGGTCGATCACTTGCTGGCAGATCTGTTGCCGGGTAAGTGGGTGCCGCTCTACACGCTGATTTCACACACGACAGTTCCATACGCAGAAGCTATCGAACGTGCGAAGAAGCAAAACCGCGTGGCACGCTTCTTCGGAGTCGATCTACTGCTGTTGGCACTGACGGCCGCGCTGTTTTCGCGCGACGGTCTCAATAAGTTCAAACAGGCATTCACGAGCTTCTTCGAGCGCCCGATAGAAGTACCAAAACTCGAGCAATCGAAGCTGATCCGTAACTCACAATTCACCGCCGAACGTTAATTATCATGGTGCTGCTCATATCATTACTTAAGAAGTTCTGGCGCGTGGTCCTGCTGGCCACGCTTGCAGGCCTCGCCGCCGGCGGAACGAGTGCCGCTCTGATCGCGATGACCAACGATGCGATCAGCGGCAACGAGATTTCGATCCGTTGGCAGATCGTCATCTTCGCGATCCTGGGCTTGATGATGCTGCTGACAGGCTTCGCGTCCAGGGTTCTGCTCATACAGATCTCGCAGCGTGCTGTCCTGCAACTTCGCTTACAGTTGAGCGAACGAATCCTTGCGACTCCGCTTCGCTTGCTCGAACAAGTCGGCGGTCCACGATTGCTGGTGGCATTGTCAGACGACACCTTCGCCATTTCGAGTGCGCTCACGATCGTGCCGGCGCTTTGCAGCAACCTGGCGACGATGATTGTGTGCTTGATCTATCTCGGTTGGTTGTCGCCGGCGGTGTTGCTCTCGCTGCTGGGTTTCATGCTCGTCGCCATAATCAGCTATCAACGACTCGCTGCGATCGCGCAGCGCTATTTGCGGCGCGCTCGTCTCGAACAAGACAATCTGTTCAAGCATTATCGCAGCCTCACGGAAGGCACCAAGGAACTCAAACTCCATCGCGACCGGCGCGAGGAGTTTCTGAAAAACATTCTCACTACGACCGCCGAATCATGCCGTCATCTGAATACGAAAGGCATGACGATTTACGCCGGAGCGGACAGTTGGGGCCATTTTCTTTTCTTCGTATTGCTTGCGCTCACGCTTTTCGGACTTCCGACTGCGGGATATGTAGACCCACGTACGTTGCTCGGTTACACACTGATCATCCTCTACATGAAAGCGCCGGTTGAAATCATTCTCGCTCTGTTACCAATGGTCGCGCGCGCGCGCATCGCGTTGCGGCAACTCGAGTCTTTGGGCCTTCAGTTGAAGAGCTTGCCCGCGGAAACGGCACAAAACGGACAGCCACATAGTGGCTCTGCGCCGATGTTGCTGGAGCTCGACGGAATCACGCACAGCTATCGTCGAGAACGCGAAGAAGGCAGCTTTACACTGGGCCCAATCGACTTGAGTTTTTATTCGGGTGAAGTCGTTTTTGTGGTTGGTGGCAACGGCAGTGGCAAGACGACGTTGGCAAAGTTGATCAGCGGATTGTACGCGCCCGAGTCAGGCGACATACGTCTCAACGGGATCGAGATTACTGATGGACTGCGCGATTACTATCGCCAGCATTTCAGCGCCGTGTTCTCAGACTTCTTTCTGTTTGAGAGTTTCATCGGATTGGGTTCAAACCTCGACGCTCAGGCGAGTCAATACCTGAAAGATCTCGAACTGGATCACAAGGTCGAGATCAAGGATGGAAAACTCTCGACGACCGAGCTCTCTCAAGGTCAGCGGAAGCGCCTCGCACTCTTGACAGCTTATCTCGAAGATCGTCCCTTCTACATCTTCGACGAATGGGCATCGGATCAGGATCCTGTGTTCAAGCAGGTGTTTTATAACCGGATCGTGCCGGCGTTGAGGGAGCGCGGGAAGGCGGTGATTGTGATCACGCACGACGACAAATATTTTCACTGTGCGGATCGACTAATTAAGTTGGACTTCGGCAGGCTCGATTACTCTGAATTCGAACTCGAGCCGGTACCTGTACTGATCGCTTCTTGAGCAATGATTGGAGGCGGTGCCTGTACTGGCTGCTTGTGGAGCCATGGTCGGAGGCGGTGCCTGTACTGATCGCTCTTGAGCAATGATTGGAGGCGGTGCCTGTACTGATCGCTTCTTGAGCAATGATTAGAGGCGATGCCTGTACTGACCGCCTCCAAGTGAAAGCTTATGGCTATGAATATTCAAACAAACAGCAACTCAACAGCTTTGCGTCAAACGCCGGCAACAGCGTGGTTGGCGAAAACAAAAATCAGCGACGACGCGAACCTTCGTCTCTTCTGTTTTCCTTATGCAGGCGGTGGCGCGAGCATTTATCGCAGTTGGGCTTCGAGACTGTCGATGGTGGAGCTGTTGCCCGTTCAGTTGCCGGGACGTGAGACGCGGCTCAAAGAAGCTCCGTACACGAATGCTCGTTCCCTCGTGCGTGCGATGGGCCAGGCGTTGCTGCCATACTTCGATCGGCCGTTCTGTTTCTTTGGTCACAGCATGGGCGCGCTGCTGGCGTTCGAGCTGGCCAGGGAAATTCGACGCGAGTACGCGCTTTCACCACGGCACATCTTCGTCTCCGGCCGCAGGGCTCCAACGACTCCGAGGCAAAACGGGATCATCCATAATCTGCCGCAGAAAGACTTCATCGAGAGATTGCGCGAACTGAACGGCACGTTGCCGCCGGCACTCGAACATCTCGAGCTGGTCCAACTTCTGCTGCCGATGTTGAAAGCAGATTTTGCGATCTGTGAGACTTACGAGCATAAACCTGAAGAACCACTGAATTGTGGGATCTCCGCGTTTGGCGGACTCGAGGACACACACGTAAGACGCGAGCATATGGAAGGTTGGCGCGAACAGACCACTGAAGATTTCAAATTGAGAATGCTGCCCGGCAACCATTTCTTCCTGCATGAATCGCAGGATGT
The DNA here is from genome assembly GCA_044867025.1 of Pyrinomonadaceae bacterium. Classification (GTDB taxonomy): domain Bacteria; phylum Acidobacteriota; class Blastocatellia; order Pyrinomonadales; family Pyrinomonadaceae; genus PSRF01. The sequence continues at coordinate 20,334 of JBIOUJ010000268.1, forward strand.
CTTATTGCAGATACTCTTCAGGGAATTGCATTCGATTCGCAACAAACAGTTTGGACACTAAGGCGATCCTAACTCTAAGCTATGGTCCGAATCATGAAATCAGGAATGTTTGCAGTCGCGCTGGCGTTCTTGTCACATTGCACCGCCACTAGCACGGCCGATGTTGACGGTTCGAGTAAGAACTCGCTAGTGCCTGTGGGCCAACTGAAGATTGCGAGGCAGGGCCACACCGGCACGCTCCTGCCGAACGGAAAAGTTCTGATCGCCGGCGGAGCAAGTGGGAGTGATTTTCTCGCGAGTGCCGAACTGTTCGATCCGTCAACTCGCACGTTCACGCAAATCGCAAACATGACGACGAGGCGGGCGGGTCACACAGCCACGCTCCTCGGCAATGGGACTGTTTTGATCATCGGCGGTGCTGAGCGACCAGATAAAAACTTAGCGACCGCAGAGATCTTCGATCCAGCCACTGGAACATTCACGCCGGCGGGCAGCATGGGAACTGCCCGAACCGATCACTCGGCGACGCTGTTGCAAGACGGCCGCGTGTTAGTAGCGGGCGGCTCTGACGTTTGGCCGCGCGGACTGACGAGTGCTGAAGTTTACGATCCGAAGACGGGAAAGTTTAGTGCGACTGGGTCGATGAACGAGCCGCGCAGGCCTGCCGGTGTCGTGCTGTTGAAGAGCGGCGAAGTGCTGATCGCGGGTGGCTCGGGGAATAACAGATCGGTTTTGGCAACTGTGGAATTGTACGACCCTGCGAAAGGTGTCTTCACGCCGATTGGACAGATGACGATTCGCAGGCATAAACACGCGGCGTCGGTACTCCCAGATGGCAGCGTTCTGATCACTGGCGGATCGGACGAGACTGATTGGCGAGGCATCTATCGCAGTGCTGAAGTTTTTGATCCAGTCACAAAGAAATTCCGCGCGGTGGCTGACATGAACGCGCTTCACTTCAAGCACCGGTCAGTTGAGTTACCCGACGGCAGGATCGTCGTCGCCGGTGGTAATCGATCAGTGGAGATTTACGATCCGAGAACAAAGCGATTTCAAGTCGCGACCGGCGATCTGGGCCGGGATTATTACTTCCCCTCCGCGACCGTTCTTAACAACGGCGACGTCTTAATTGCGGGCGGCTACGAGGAAGGGAACGCCATCACAAACAGCGCCTGGATCCTCAACACATCCAGATAGAGCCACAAAAAAGCACAAAAGGAGAATTATGAAGCATCGAGCTTTAGCGTTTTTTATCATTCTATCTCTAACCCTGGTACTGACACCTCGATCCGTTCCCGCACAGAAGGACCAAACGGATTTCTCCGATCTCGAAAAAGTCTTCATGAAAGACTTCGAAGAGCGTGGTGCGCCGGGCGCAGCGATCGCGATTATCAGCGGCGATCGGATCATCTATTCGAAACTGGTCGGCTCGAGCAACATCGAGACAGGCACTCCGGTCACGGCCGATACGCTATTCCTGATCGGCGTCACCTCGCGCATCTTCGTTTCCGCTGCACTAGCGAGCTTGGCAGAAGAAGAGAAGATCCCGCTCGACGAGCCCATCGGCAACCGCATTCAGGGACTCAATCCGAGAGTCGCGAAGCTCAGCATTCATAATCTTCTGAGCAGCACGGGCGGCATCAGGCACGAGCGCTATCGCTATGGACCACGCGACGACAAAGGACTCGAGCAGTACGTGCGCGCACTCTCGAACGAGTATTTCTTCGCCGACCCCGGCAAAGCGTATTCATCGTCGAGCGTTAGCTCAGCGGTGACCGGGTACGTCACGGAGCAGTTGGGCAAGAAGTCCTTCGGCGACGTCATGCAGGATCGCTTCAAGAAACTCGGCATGTTTCGATCGACGTTTCGACAGGACATCGCGATGACCTACCCGCTCGCCCAGGGACACGAAGTTTCCGGACTCACCGCACCGATCGTGATCCGGCCCTTCATGGACAACGCCATCTTCCGTGCCGACAGCATGATGTTTTCGACGCTCAACGACATGGCGCGCTTCGCGATCGCTTTCATGAACGGCGGCAAAGTCGAAGGACGTCAAGTTCTGTCACCATCGGTGATTGCCAAAATGTCGACACCAGTTGCGCGAGTGCATGGCACCAACGTGATGGAAAAGGGCGAATACGGCTACGGCATGTTTATCTATGATTACCGCGGCGTGAAAGTGATGGAACAGGACAGCGTATGGCTCGGCTTCAGCGCGAGGTTCAGAATGGTGCCGGAGCATCGGTTTGCCGTCGTTATTCTGGCCAATAGTAACGTAGGCGGATTCCACGACACGGTTGACAAGGCGTTCGAGACTGTCATGCCGGTCAAACCCCGCCAGCCAGTGCAGCCGAAAACTGCGATCAAGATCGACGCAGCGGAGTCACAGAAATACGTCGGTCAGTATCTCAATCCGCCGGATGAGATTGAAATCGCGTTGAAGGACGGGCAGTTGGTTTTCAAACAACTCGGCATGGAGCTGCCGATTTCGAAAATCGGTGACGAGCGCTTCCAAATCCAGCCACCTTCGGCGCCTGGGCCAATCGAGCTGAAAATGATGACGGGGGAAGACGGGAAAGTAGAATTCATGTATTCTTCACTGCGTGCGTTCAAGAAAATCCGTTAGACCATAGGGTTTAGCCCCCACCGTATTAAAACGCGCCCCCACCAGCATGACGAGCTAATGCAGATCTAACACCTATAAATTCACTCTGAGGAGGAGGTTTCATGGAAACCCTTCGAAAGGACCTTGTTTACGCACTGCGGATGATGCGCCGGAACAAGAGCGTCACCGCGATCATTCTTCTCACGCTGATGGTGGGTATTGGCGCCAACTCGGCGATCTTCAGCATCGTTTACGGCGTGCTTCTCAAACCGCTGCCGTATAAAGATCCCGAACAGCTCGTAAGAATCTTCGATCACTGGAAGAAGAGCAGCGAGCCACAGGATCGAGAAGCGGACGCAGCGCCGGCAAACTTCTACGACTGGAAAGCGCAAACACAATCTTTCTCCGGCATCGCAGCGTTTGGCACAGGCGGCACTGGCCTGGCGTCCGGAACGGAACCCGAAAAGGTGAACGCTGCTGTCGTGTCGCCCGAGTTCTTCAACGTCATGGGTGTTAATCCGGTCTACGGTCGAACGTTGAACGAAGACGACCTGAAAGCTCCCGACGTGATCGTACTCAGCTACGAACTCTGGAAAAGACAGTTTGGCGGTAATCCAAACATCGTGGGCCAAAGTGCGAAACTTGACGGAGGGTCGTACGCCATCGTGGGCGTAGCTCCCGAGGGCTTCAGTTACCCGGAGAAGACGCAGGTTTGGGCGCCTTTGGTGATCACTACTAAACCGACGATCAGTCGCGACGGTCACTTTCTCAAGATCGTGGCGCGTCTGAAACCGGGTGTCACACCGGAACAAGCACAGACTGAGATGAACACGATCGCAGCTCGACTCGAACAGCAATACCCAGCCACGAATAAAGATCTCGGCACGCGCGTCGTGTCGATGCACGAACACGCGGTCAGCAAGGTGAAAACCGCGCTCGTGATCCTGATCATGGCCGTGGGCTTCGTGTTGTTGATTGCGTGCGCAAACATCGCAAATCTTTTGTTGGTGCGTGCGTTCTCGAGGCAAAAGGAGATGAGTGTTCGCATCGCATTGGGTGGCACGCGAAGGCGTCTGATCTCGCAACTGCTCACAGAGAGTCTCGTGCTCGCGATCGTCGGCGGCATTCTCGGTCTGCTCTTCGCGGCTGCGGCGGTGAGTCTGCTGACGTCAGTTACGGTCAGTGATATGCCCTTGTCGGATCAAGTTGGGCTGAATGCTCAGGTGTTGATCTTTACCTTCGTCATCTCCGTGTTGACGGGTGTGATGTTTGGATTGATTCCCGCCTGGCAAACGACGAAGGTGAATTTGAACGAGACGTTGAAAGAGGGCGGCGGCAAAGGCGTGAGCGAATCGGGTGGTTCGCGAATGCGTGGGGCGCTGGTCGTGTTTGAAGTCGCTTTGACGCTCGTGCTGCTGATCGGTGCGGGGTTGATGATCAAGAGTTTTGCGTCTCTGTTAAAGACCGATCTTGGTTTTCAGGCGCAAAACGTGTTGACGTTCGAAGTCGATCTTCCGAATAGCTCATATCCGGATCAACCCAGGGCAGCTTCGTTTTACGATGGTCTCGTGACGAGGTTGAAGTCGTTACCGGGAGTTCGGGCTGTCGGTGGCGTAACTATGCTTCCGCTGGGTGGCGACAACCGGATCTACTCTTTCCGAATTGAGGGGCAGCCGGTCGTCGACGTCGCACAGCGTCCGGCGGCGAACTATCGCGTTGCCATGCCGGAATATTTTCCCGCGATGAACATTCCGCTGGAGAGTGGACGCATGTTCACGAATGCCGATACGCAGGGCGCTGCTCCAGTTCTACTCATCAATGAACGCATGGCTAAGAAATACTTCCCGCAGGGTGCTATCGGTCAACGGATCTACGTACGGAACGAACAGAATGCACGCGAGATCGTGGGCGTCGTGAAGAGTGTCAAGCACTTCGCGTTGGACCAGGAACCGCAGCCGGAGATGTATGTGCCTTACGGGCAGTCGCCTTCGCGCTACATGAGAATGGTCGTGAGGACTGACGTTGCTCCGAAGACGCTTGTCAATGCGACGCAGCGGCAGGTGTGGGAATTGGATCGCGAGTTACCAGTCGCGGAGATGAATTCGATGGACGACCTGGTGTCCAAATCCGTTTCGCAGCAACGGTCCAGCATGATCCTGCTCACGCTCTTCGCTGCTGTCGCATTGGTCCTCGCAGCTATCGGTATCTACGGCGTGCTGTCTTACAGCGTCACGCAACGAACACGTGAGATTGGTATTCGCATGGCGCTTGGCGCATCGAAAACCGAGATTCTCAAACTGATCATTTCAAAGGGAATGATGCTTACTGCAATCGGTATCGTGTTAGGTGTTGCGGGAGCGTATGCATTGACACGAGCAGTCAGGAGTCTCCTCTTTGGTGTCGGCACCCTTGACCTGGCGATCTTCGTGATCGTTCCAATGGTGTTCGCCGTCATTGCGGTGTTTGCCTGCTTCTTCCCGGCGCGAAGAGCTTCCCAAGTGGATCCACTCGTCGCGCTCCGCTCCGAATAAAGAAGCTTTTCTCGGCGGTCTCTGCGTATCTCTGCGTTAAAAAAAAAGGCCATCAAACGCAGAGATCGCAGAGATGCGCAGAGAGCCGCAGAGAAACCCGCCCCTATTTGAGTCTGTCGGAATAACGCCGAAGGCGTTCGCTAATTTCAGCCCAGGGGTTCTCGCTGCGCTGTTCATTATCATGACATCCTTTACACATCGTTATCATGACAACGGGCCTTTCATTCTCCCCAAGCTTTAGCTTGGGGGACACCGCTCCAGAATCGGGAAAACCATTTAAATGGTTTTCAAGAGTAGGAGACAACGAGGACCCCAAGCTAAAGC
>JBIOUJ010000269.1:0-72911 GCA_044867025.1 Pyrinomonadaceae bacterium
ACAGCAGAGTCGATCCAAGAACACGCTCACTAATCCGTTACGGATTGGAGATCAAAGACCCGGACCTTGAGCAAGTAGTGAATCGTGTTGAGGCCGGCGAAATGAGCATCGACCACATTCACTTTGATAGTGATTAAGAATTCTCCGGCCGCTCCGTGTCTCTGCGGCGCATAACCGCAGAGACACAGCGCTGCGCCCGCCGCCGCGATTGCACTCAGCCTGTTCCCGGCATATCCGGTCGGCTGTATTCAGATTTCATCTGCCTCAGCCCCGCCATGCTTGATTTCCCTATGGAAAACTCTTACAGCCTCCAGCTTGCCGGCTTGGCCCTGCTTTGCTCGAACAACGGAAACAAAGGCCGACGCCGAAAGGGACTTGCGCGACCTGATCTCCCTTGCCGGCGCAGAGGTGGCAGAGCACGCGCGGCGCGAGTGGCTGCTCCGCGACTGGAATCTTGGACAAAGCCAGGCAATGGAATTGACAAAATACAGCTTGGCGCGAGAGGGAGCGGCTGCGTCGGAGATGGGCATCTATAACGACATTGCCGTGCCCCCCATTGAATGCGCCGCAGAGGACGATTTGGTGCTCGATTCAACTTGCGCCCTCAAGTGCGACGTTTGATCTTCGTTGACAGCTTGTAATTGACGACTTATTCTTCGTTCGAAGCTGCCCGAGTTACGCGCAATCGTCGAGTGCAAGTAAAGAAAACTGGATCGATTTGGAAAAAGCAATCGAGGACACGCGCGCGAATTGTCAGGCGCGTCTGTGATAATTTGGAGGCCGAATACGGACGACCTCGCTTAGGAAATCCGATTAAGCCTCTCGACGATCTGATTTTTATCCTCATCTCGAATAGGACGTCTCCAGACTTGGCCGAGCAAACCTACAGACGGCTTAAACAGCACTTTCCTAAATGGGAATTCCTACTTAAGTCACCGCCATCAAAGCTTCGAGCCCTTTTGAAACCAGCGGGCCTGTCTAAAAAGAAATCCCATCAGATCAGATCGCTCCTTCGAAAAGTCAAGAATGATTTTGGCAATTGCGATCTCAGCGGATTAGCGTCATGGCAAGAACAGGATATTCATGAATACCTAACCGCGCTCGCGGGCGTATCCGATAAGGTGGCAAAGTGCGTGATGCTGTACACGCTTGGGTCCGAAGTATTGCCCGTCGACGTTCATGTGTATCGCGTGAGCAAGAGGCTTGGTTGGACGGCGAGGAATCGCGCAGCACAGGCGCATGAAGAATTAGAAGCGCTCATTCCGCCCTCAAAGAGATTTGCATTTCATGTCGACTGTATAGCCCACGGGCGATCGATCTGCCGATCAAGACCTGATTGTAACCGTTGTCGAATTCGGAAGGACTGCGAGTACTTCACTACTACGCAATGAGTCTATCCAAGCGTCCCATAGCCGTCGAATTGTGTGCCGGAGTCGGAGGCATGTCCCTCGGGTTCGAGGAAGCTGGATTCAATGTTGCTGCGGCGTTCGAATTAGATGAGCTACACGTTGAGTATCACGGAAAAAACTTTCCAGGATGTATTACAGTCGAAGCGGACATCTCTGAAATCACGGGTGATGAAGTAAGGGAACTCGGAGAATTGGGAGACGAACGGATCGATGTACTATTTGGCGGCTCACCATGCCAGGGATTCTCTCTAATCGGGAGGCGCGATGCTGAAGATCCACGGAGCGAAGTCCTATTCGACTTTGCGCGACTAATCGAAGATCTTCAGCCATCTTACTTTGTTGTCGAAAATGTCGAGGGCTTGTTGCTTGGTGATGCAAGAAGCTTCTATAACAGGTTCGTTGCTTTAGTATCGAGGGCTGGATATTTGGTTTGCGAACCTTGGGTTCTAACGGCAACAGGATTCGGGGTTCCCCAGCGGCGAACGCGCGTTTTCATTGTAGGGCGTAAGCCGCACCTCCCAAAACCAACTAAGCCAGTTGCCAAATTTACCGAGGGTGCGGATGGGCAATCGCAAAATGGATCAGCGTTGCAGCCTTGTCCGACCGTATGGGACGCAATCGCTGACCTCGCTAAACTAAGTCATTCGGAAACGCTCTTAAAGAATGACGGTTTCAAACGTGCCACCCAGGCGACCAGCCATTACGCGAAGATACTTCGTGGCGAAGAACCAGATCCTGAGAATCGGTCTCAGCGTCGGCCCGAATACCCCAAGACGCTGACAGGATGTTTGTTGACAGCGCACAAACAGACAACCATTGATCGTTTTAATAAGACTGAGCCCGGTACCTACGAAGCTGTAACTCGCTTTTATCGGTTATCGAAGGAGGGATACAGCAATACGCTGCGCGCTGGCACTGATAACTCACGTGGATCATACATGGCCGCGCGCCCAATTCATCCGGAAGACCCAAGAGTCATCGTAGTTCGTGAGGGCGCACGATTACACTCCTTTCCTGACTGGTTCGTTTTTCACCCAACCCGCTGGCATGCGTTCCGGCAAATCGGCAACTCAGTACCACCACGCTTAGCCCGATCAGTAGCTAATGCGATCTACGACGGCCTCAAACGGGTTGGTTAATTCGCACACCAAAGGAGTAACTCACAAAAGTGACGACAAAGGCGAAAAAGAACGATAAAAATTCTGCTCTGCCAGACCCGAACAGAATCGACGCCGCGCCAACCAAGGAGCTCCTCATACAAAGTCTTGTGAAAGACATTCCGTTGACCAGGGCAATTATTGACCTAGTTGATAATTCAGTGGACGGCGCGAGGGCTATCCGGGGAAAGAAAAGTTATTCAGGCTTCTTCGTCCATTTGCGAATCACCAAGGATCGGTTTGAGATCGAGGACAACTGCGGTGGCATTTCTGTAGAAATAGCGAGAGAGTATGCATTTCGATTTGGTCGTCCCAGCGACATGCCGAGCCGTTTGCAGACCTCGCATTCCGTGGGGCAATTCGGCGTTGGAATGAAACGTGCCATCTTTAAACTTGGACGGGCATTTACTGTCGAATCAACTACAAATAATTCTCATTTTGTTGTTAATGAGGATGTTGATGCATGGAAGGTCCGAAAAGATACGGAGGGTCACGACGTCTGGAGTTTTGCTTTCACGCCTCCGGTTGCTGAGGGAGAAAAGCAAGACCCGAAAAAACTCGGTACAAAGATCACAGTCACGCGTTTGATACCCGATGTCGCTAAGGAGATGAATACTGACTCATTCCTCACCGAGCTTTCGTCTGAACTCGCCGCCGCACACGAACTGAGTATCGTGCGCGGATTAGAGATGAAGCTCAACGGTGTCGTTATACCGAAGGAGCCTTCCAAACTGTTTGCCTCTACCAAAATCCAGCCGGCTAAGAAGAGACTTCAGAAGACTGTAAACAACACCAAGATCGATATTGTCATTTACGCCGGGATTTACCGATCCAGACCTTCAAAGGCTGGCGGCTGGTATGTTTACTGCAATGATCGCTTAATCCTTAGGGCGGACCAATCTGCAATTACGGGTTGGGGTGAGAAGATCGGTGAAAGGATGCCAAAATTTCACCCGCAATTTGCACGCTTCCGAGGGTACGTTTTCCTAGACTGCGACAATCCAGCGTTGCTGCCATGGAACACGACAAAGACCGGATTGGACACCGATAGCGATTTGTATAAGGGAGCCAAAAGAGAGATGAATATCTTGGGAAGACCAGTGATCGACTTCTTAAATGACCTAGACCGAGAAAAGAATCGAGTTTCAAGACCGCTCCACAGTCTAGTTGAGAAGATGGATGACGACGAGGATGCTCATGTCTTGCTCACAGAGGTCAAGCGAGTCGGCGCGTTTGTCTGTCCCGCCCGGAGAAAGGTCGATAAGCCTGACTCGGTCGAGATCAAATACAAGCGACCGATCCAAGAAATAAACGCTCTTAAGAAATTTTTCGCAGTAAGTAAAGCAAATGAGGTTGGCGAGAAAACCTTTGACTATGTTTACGAACTTGAGGGTTAAAGAACGATGGCGGGGAGCGGCGATAAGATTGATTACAACCTCCGACCGGCCAAGCAAATTGAGCGGAAGATGTTGAGCGAGGCCTTTCGACGGCTCTCATTTTTTCAGCCGGTTGAGTCCTATAGGTACATAGGCTTTGGCTCCTTTTATTTTGCGGATTTCAAACTCATACACAAATCACTAGGAATTACCGACATGGTGAGCTTCGAACTCGAATCCTGGAAGCGCAAGCGATTTGAGTTTAACAATCCATTTCGGTGTGTGAAGCTGCGCTTCGGCCATTCAAACGATCTTTTGAAAACCAACTGGCAAAATCGACGCACAATACTATGGCTCGATTATGACAGTCCGCTCGACAAGTTATGTCTGCGGGATGTTAGCTTCTTTTGCAATAATGCGGTTTCTGGCAGCGTCCTACTCGTAACGGTGGATGCTCAAACGGAATCCGAGCCGGCTAAGCTCGAACAAAGGTTTTCGGAATTCAAAGATAACGTGAATGACGATGACGAAAGAGAACGGATTCCATTCGGTACGACCGCAAAAGAACTTGCTGGTTGGGGAACAGCGAAAGTGTCTCACAAGATCATCATGAATGAGATCGACAGAGTCGTTGGGGAAAGGAACTTGTTGGCAGAGGAGAATTTCAGCTTTAGGCAATTATTCAATTTTCGTTATAGCGATACCGCTCGAATGTTGACTGTAGGTGGCATAATCTATTCAGCCAGCGAGTACGACAAGTACCGTGCCTGCCATTTCGCTCGGGACTTAAAGTTTATTCGAACTGGTTCTGAGCCGTACGTGATAGATCTTCCCAGATTGACCTTCCGCGAGATCCGCCATTTGGATTCTCAGCTACCTATTAGCCCGTCAAAATTGAGAGCAAAAGGCATAAACCCGCGAGAGCTTCGCAAATACGCGAAGCTGTATCGGTGGTTTCCGTCCTTTGCCGAAGTGGAAATGTGAAAGTACTCCTTTACAACGGGGCCGTGAAGCCCGAAAACCGCGGTCTAATACTTCTTATTCTCGATCCCAGGATGGCGTTCAAAGCGGGATATACCGCGAATGAAATCCGCGACGCACGGGCGTTTTCAAAAGCTGAAGAACGCGATCATTGCTTCACCTACTTCTAATGCCAAGTGGGACGAATACGCCCGGGCCCGAGCCATAGCCAAAGACAAGGAAATGAGGATTATTTGGATCATGATCTCATTCTTTACACCCGCTGGCGTGGATGATTACATCCAAGGTGCATTAAGCGGTCAAAGTTTGCCGCGCTCCCAGAATTGCTTCACGACATCAAATACAGGTTGAGTGAACCCCACGGCGAGATAATGCGGAGAGGGATTTGTCAGCCGTAACTTTGATCTGAATCGTCGGGGCGAGAGGTGACTTCGAATACTTGACGTCTTAAGTATTGGTTAATAAACTGCCTCGCGCTGGTAATGAAGCGAAACTTTTGAAGCGTCTCCAACCACTTGAAGACGGCGATTAACGGCACCGAGTAAGGTGTTGTTTCTCCTCTCGCCGGTCAGTCCCCCGTTATCCCGTTGAACTTACCCCTCGAGATCTGGCATCGGCCTGCGGTGCGACTTTGCCCTTTGAATAGTGCCCGGCGAAAGGACGAAGATGACAATGAAACGCATTTTTTCGTGGACCACAACAAAGCCCGCTCTGTCTCTGGGTCTCCTGATAGTTGCGTCAGCTTGGGGCGGCGCAATGTGGAGCCGATCACAGCGGGCAGGTTATCACCCCGCCCAGCTACCCGACGTGAGCAGGCAGACCTCGCACGAGACCACCGCTCGGCCAGATGCGGCCACGAAGGCGCGGTTAAACGAGATGTATGGTCAACTGCCATTGAGCTTTGAGGCTAACGTGGGCCAGATTGATCCGCAGGTCGACTTTATTTCGCGCGGTAGGGGCTACACGTTGTTCTTAACGTCCCGCGAGGCAGTGCTGGCCTTGCGTGCGGCTTCGTCGTCGCCTACGACACGCGACAGGCGGAATGATCACGAGTCAAAAGCCGGGGCCGTGCTGCGCATGAAATTCGTCGGTAGCCAGGCGAGGCCACGGGTGTCTGGGCAGGAGGAACTCCCTGGCAAACTCAATTACTTCATCGGTAAGGATCCGAGGCGGTGGCGCACTGGAATTTCGACCTATGCCAAAGTCGCTTACGAGAACTTGTATCCCGGAGTGGACCTTGTTTATTACGGCAACCAGCGGCAACTGGAGTATGACTTCGTGGTCCACCCTGGAACTGATCCGGACGTCATTGCGCTTAGCTTCAAAGGGGCTGACCATCTGGAAGTTGATCTTCACGGCGAGCTGGTGCTGCACGCGGGTGGCGGCGAGATCCGGCAGCGGAAGCCTTTGATCTATCAGGAGCTCAACGGGGCGCGGCAGGAAGTCGCCGGCAGCTACAAACTTAAAGACAGGAATACGGTAGGTTTTCAATTAGCGGACTATGATGCAAGCAGGCCGCTGGTGATCGATCCCGTGCTTGTTTACTCCACTTTCCTCGGCGGCGTTCGAAACGACCAGGGTCGGGATATAACCGTGGACGCCTCAGGGAATGCATATGTTACAGGGTTCACTGATTCGTCCGACTTTCCAACGACGGTTGGCGCCTTCGACACCACGCAGAACAGCAATGAGGATGTCTTTGTGACGAAACTCAACCCGACTGGCTCGGGGCTCGTTTACTCCACTTTCGTCGGTGGTAGTAGTCGTGATCTCGGATTGGGCATTGCCGTGGACACCTCGGGCAGCGCCTACGTAACGGGCAGCAGTTTTTCGTCCAACTTTCCGACGACGGTTGGCGCCTTCGACACTACGCACAACGGCAATTTTGATGTCTTCGTGACGAAGCTTAACCCGTCCGGTTCGGCGCTCGTGTACTCCACTTTTGTCGGTGGCTCTAGTTTGGACGAAGGCAATGACATTGCCCTGGACAGCTCGGGCAGTGCTTACGTAACGGGCCAGACTTTCTCGTCCGAGTTTCCGACGACGGTTGGCGCCTTCGACACAACGTTCAACGGCGAAGTTGACGCCTTCGTGACCAAGCTCAACCCCTCTGGCTCGGCGCCGCTCGTCTACTCCACTTTCCTCGGCGGTAATCGCAGTGACTTCGGAAGTAGCATTGCCTTGGACAACTCCGGCAGTGCCTATGTAACGGGCTTCACTGTTTCGCTGAACTTTCCGACGACGGTTGGCGCCTTCAACCCCATGCCCAACGTTCTCGCTGACGCGTTCGTAACGAAGCTCAATCCGTCCGGCTCTGCGCCACTCGTCTACTCCACTTTCCTCGGCGGCATTAGTAATGACTCAGGGAGTGACATTGCCGTGGACACCTCCGGCAGTGCCTACATAACGGGGGAGACTGTATCGCCCGACTTTCCGACCACCGTTGGCGCCTTCGACACCACGTTTAACGGCGGGTTCGACGTCTTCGTGACGAAGCTTAACCCGACCGGCTCGGCGCTCGTCTACTCCACTTTCCTCGGCGGCAGTGGTATTGACTTCGCACTTGGCATTGCCGTGGACACGTCCGGCAGTGCTTACGTAACGGGCTCCGCTGGTTCGTTCGACTTTCCAACGACGCTTGACGCCTTCGATACGACGTATAACGGCGAAGGTGACGTCTTCGTGACGAGGCTCAACGCCTCCGGTTCGGCACCGCTCGTCTACTCCACTTTCCTCGGCGGCGGTAGTAACGAATTCGCTTTTGCCATTGCTGTTGACACCTTTGGCAGTGCTTACGTAACGGGCGACACTTCATCGTCCGACTTTCCGACGACTGTCGGCGCGTTCGACACCACGCATAACGGCGCCACGTCAGTTGACGCTTTCGTGATGAAGCTCAGCACCAGCGGACTTCCAGCGACACTAACCTTGAACCCGCCGACGTCAACTAACCCGGTCGATTCAGAGCACTGCGTAACGGCCACTGTGCAGGACGCGTCACAGAATCCAGTCGCTAACGTAGTCGTTCGCTTCCAGGTGACTGGCTCAGTCGAAACAAGTGGTTCGGCAACGACCGATGCGAATGGAGAGGCGACCTTCTGCTACGTTGGTCCACCGCTGCCGGGCGCAGACACGATCACCGCGTATGCGGATGCAAATAACGATAACGTACAGGATCCAGGCGAGCCGATCGCCGTCGCCGAGAAAACATGGGTGCTGCCCACGACCACTGGTGGCTGCGAGATCTCCAACGGCGGATGGATCATCGCTGAGAATGGCGACCGTGCAACGTTTGGCGGTCATGCGAAAGCGAATGGGAGCGGAGAGACTCAGGGACAGCAGTCATACGTGGACCATGGACCAGCGCAACGTCTGAACATGCATTCGGTTAGTGTTCTGGCAATCGTTTGCGAGGGATCGACCGCGAGCATCTTCGGCCAGGCCAGGATCAACGGGTTAGGTTTGGTTAATTATAGGATCAATGTGCAGGACCTGGGCAGGGGTCAAGATACCTATTGGTTGCTCACGGACGACTACAACTCAGGCCGGCAGGTGCTCGGTGGAGGCAACATCCAGATCCGGCAAAAATGAAAACGGCCGCCAGTTACGGCGTCCACTTGGAGGAACAGTTAAATGCGTGCTAATCGTGGACACCCACGCGAACGCCTGTGCTCCAGTAAGTGCTCGCCTCTTGATTCTTGGGCCAATCAAACTTGAGTGACTGCCTGCCAACACCAACGCCTTCGATGACGTTGGCATCGAGACGTTTACTCGACGTTAATTCAGTACGCTCTGCGTCGTCTATGGGAATGATTGTCCGATAAATTGGATCTTCACCATCTTTCCAATCTACCGTTTCGGTCGTTACTTGCAGATAGTGCTGAGAGCAAGACGGGCACAAGCGAATACTTACAATGTAATGTGATTCGTCGATTAGGTGCGCTTGGATAGGTATGCTCGTGACAGCCCTCCAGGCTTCCGCGGCCTCGGAAGACCAGCATTGTTCACAACCGTACTCACTCATGGTTCCAACCTTGCGCACGTCTAACGTGATTGAGCGGCGCGCGAGCCCTTCATCTTTGCTTTTTCAACCCTGCAAAGTTCCCACGAACCTTGAGCGGTTGGTATGGCCACGCAGCAGTTTTTCCTGAGACAGCATTCGTGCAGATAGCGACTTCCAGTTGGAAACTGCCATCGAGTTCATCCGAGCCCGTGCGCGCTGTGGTGTGAAGATAGCCAACAGTCGAATCTGCGGGTCGACAATTGAATTTTAACGGCCTGCCCCCGAGCTTTACCGGAAATCCGACGTATGTTCCTTTCGCGAGCCGTCCTTCGCGGTCGGTTTCGATCAAAAGGTCCCAGCCGTCATCGGCGCTAAGCTCGATATGATCCGGGGCTATCTTGCCGACCTGGGCGCCAGGACTTGCCTGATCGAAGCGCGGTCCACGATCGTAACCCAATATGACGCCAGGGATCTCCCAAGGTGCGCGGCCTGAATTGAAAGCAGGCATCTCGACCTGAACCTCGAAGGCCGGGCCTGCGATTAGTCGCGAAGCTTCCGACACACTCGGGCCAGCCGGCTTGGCCCTTCGCAGTCTCAGCGCGACGATACAGCCAAGCAGCAACACCAGCGCGATGATGATCACCAATATCTTCTTGCCACGCATTATCACTGCACTCCGAGTTTAATCTCCTTATCGCGCGAAACCAAAATCTTTGTACGACGTCAGCCTTCATCTCCGTGAATGTCTGTTCACGGAAAGGAAATACGGCCGCCAAATGGCAGTCGTAAATACTCACGAATCGTGAGCGGTCGGCGTCCTATGCCTGGCAACGGAGTTTGGGGATTAAACTGATGACCTATCCATTTCAACTTGCAAACGATGGTGTTACACTTCGCCTAAGTATTGCGGCTGAACTTGGCAGGCGTCTACGCCCAAAAACAAGGGAGTCGTGATTGTAAAGTAGCTTCACGTTTTGGCCTGCCTGCTTCTTTCCGCGATACATGTGAAGGCGATTTATCGATTCGACCCGGAGGGTCTTTACATGGTAGAGCAGACTATAACCCCGGCAGGCATCACCAATGCAGGTTCACAGGAAAAGCCCCGCAAAAAACTGATCGTCCCTTATGTAAAGGAGGCTATTGCCCTTACGCTGTGGGTCTATGGCTTCATAAAGCTCTTTGTCTACGACATCGATCTTTTAATGATTAATAGAGTCCCTTGGTTACAGAGACTTTATCCTTTTAAGTTCTTTCTATTCCTCGGACTCGTCGCACTTGTATGGTTAACATTAGGTACCAAAAGAGCGGTGTTGAGGCTATTTGGTTTCATAGCGGCTTATCCGTTGGTTCTAATTTGGCGCGTCATCAAACACGCATTTAAGAACTGGGCACTTTTAATTGTTTTTGCGCCAGCTATCGAATCCATAGTTCTCAAGATTAAATGGCGATTCATCCTGGGTAGCTTCACCATAATAGCTGCGTTGGGAATCTGCCTTACGAGCCGTCCGCCGATCTTAGTTGGCTTCATGGTATTTCTCTTGGTTTATTTGCTTTATCACTACATTCTCAGAATCCGTGTTGCGTTCCGGCCCGCAAGCATTTTTGCTGATATTGCTGCAACCATCGAAGGTATGTCTCGAAGTCTTACAAAGACGTACAGAACCAAAGAGTTCAACGCCCGGAGTGGGCCTGATGCAAAACCAGAAGACTATGAAAAGAAGCACATACAAAATCTCAAGGATCTATATCTCAGCAATCTGCTTTATGAGAACGTAGCCAAGAAACTAGATCTGGCAGTTTCCTCTAGAAGAACAGATGTGTACTTCGTAGTGGCCCTCATCTACTCCTGTGTCCTGACTGTGATGATTTTTGCGTTTGAGTACTTTGCTTTGTTCAAAGTCGATCCATCAAGCTTCCACAGTTCCATTCAGCCTACCTTCTGGGCTTTTGTCTTTTTCAGCTTCAATACCCTCTTGCACGCGAACTTCGTAAACATGGTTCCAACATCATCTTGGGCAATAACTCTGGTATCGCTCCAGATGGTCGCGAGCGTGCTTATATTCTTATGTTTAGTGTTTGTTTTACTCACAAGTAGCAGAGAGCGATATCGACAGGACGTGAACAGTGTTGCCGTTAACCTTGCGAAAGCCGCAAAAGAGATCGAACGTTTTATTGATAGGAAACTGAGAATGAGGCTGGTAGACGCCGAGATTAAGATAATCGCAGTGGATCCTACGTTCGCTTCCGTTATGCAGTCCTTGGGGCGAACGCCACCACAAATCGAAAAAGGGCAAGAAGTCAACTCGCCTCAGAAGTAGAAACGCGCCTCTAGCAAGAACCGCCATTGAAAAAGAGGTTGGCTGTTTATCCAAGGTTCAGCAGCACCAGCTATAAACTGGAAAGTTGGATCTAGTTCGGAGAAACGCGGCCCGGGGGCAGGATGAACAACACCCAAGACGTTCATTAATGCTCAAGGACTGTTCCTGTATCACGCTGTGTGCAAGGGTGCGTGGCCTGGACCGTTCCCCCGTATGAATTCCAATTGTTCTGAATGATGCACTATTAGTCCTCCTGTCTCACCCTGCACCAATTCTGATGTTGCCTGTTAAAGGCCTTACCCCTATGATTGAGCGAAGCTTTAGAGAGGTAGGTGACGGTATGGAAATCACACTCACCATTCCCGATGACGTGGCCGCAGACATTCAGAACGGCAGCAGCACACCGCTTAGCCGGCAGCTGCTAGAATTAGCCGCCATTCAAGCGCACGAGTCAAACCTGATCACCGAACGAGAGGTAATGGAAATGCTCGGCTTTGAAGACCGAGAAGAATTGTACGATTTTTTCAAGCGCTATGACGTTAGGAGTAAGCACACGAGTGAAGACTTCGAAAGGGCTGGCGCCGCTCTTGACGATCTGCTGAAACACCACCACGGATGATCATTGTCTCCGATACCACCCCGCTCCGTTACCTCATCGAAATTGATGAAATCTACGTCTTGGAAAAGCTTTTTGGTGAGGTGATCGTTCCTGAAAGGTAGCTGAAGAACTGCAACGCCCAAAGACTCCGCAGCAGGTCAAGAATTGGATGCAAGGCCGCCCCGCCTGGCTGAAAGTGAGAATAGCGGATGTTTCTCTTTTTATTCCCATAAAGAAGATTGGCGATGGTGAGCGCGAAGCATTAGCCTTGGCTCTTGAACTGAAGGCCGATGTAGTTTTGATGGATGATAAAGACGCGACCGCAGAGGCGCAACGCCACAACATTTTGACCATTCCCACCTTCGCGATTCTTGAGCAAGCTGCCGCACGAAATCTGATCGATCTCCCCAAAACGGTGGACGCAATGCGTAAAACATCATTTCGCCTGCCATCGGAAGAAGTAGTCGAGGCCATGCTCAGGCGCGACCGGCAGCGGAAAGAGTCCGAGCCGTAGATCTGAATCCGAAATAGTTAAGAAGCTAAGAACTCAAATCTTTACAGATCCAAGCAAATAGACGCAGCTAACTCCACGTTGTGTTTCAGGCTTGGCCTTTGACTTCTTTAAGGATCTGGAGAATCGTTCCCTGGCTTAGGATTTTCTCAGGTGGGTTGAAGAGTTGAGGGCTCACGTTTTTGTTCCACACAGGGCACAAGGATTTGAAAACAACCATGCGCTACATTCGCGCCGTTCAACTTCAACGTGACTGCGTCCACTCCAACTTGTCCACAAATTGCCTCAAATGAAAATACGGCCGCCAGTGATGGCAGCCGTAAATTATTGTTGAGTGTTGGAAATTCTGTCCACAAAATTGGCCACACGTTTCTGACTGTAACAACTGACAGTTACGAACCAGCATTTCCCTCAGTAGACTTCCCGTTTTCTAATGATGAAGACCACACGCCAAAGCAGAAAGCCAGTTGCGGCCGTCCTCTGC
Source organism: Pyrinomonadaceae bacterium (assembly GCA_044867025.1). Classification (GTDB taxonomy): domain Bacteria; phylum Acidobacteriota; class Blastocatellia; order Pyrinomonadales; family Pyrinomonadaceae; genus PSRF01. The sequence goes on from JBIOUJ010000269.1 coordinate 12,838, forward strand.
CTGGCGGTAGTTGGCTGGCTTTATGCCATCAACAGTTCTCGCCCGAAAACAACTAATGCAGTTGAAACCAAGTTTGTTAGTGATTCAGGTAAAGCCTCCCCTCATAATCACGCCGCTCACACAAGCGACTCGATCGGCGAAGGTGACTCACTTGGAGTAATCGAACCTCCTGTGATTGACACCGTCATTGCTCCAGGGCCTGCCCCCGAAGGGATGGTGTGGATTCCTGGAGGCGAGTTCTCGATGGGTAGCGAAAATGCGGAAATGCGCGATGCTCGTCCGTTTCATCGAGTAGCGATCGATGGGTTTTGGATGGACCAGACGGAAGTGACGAACGAAGAGTTTGGTCGCTTTGTCAAAGCGACTAGTTACGTAACTGTTGCCGAGCACACGCCTGATGCAAAAGATTTTCCCGGCGCGCCCCCCGAAAATCTCGTGGCCGGGTCGGTTGTCTTCACTCCTCCAAACCATAAAGTACCTCTCGATGATCATTTCGCCTGGTGGCGGTACGTTCCGGGTGCTAACTGGCGTCATCCGGATGGCCGTGAAAGCGATCTCAAGGGTAAGGAAAAACACCCGGTGGTCCATATCGCTTTTGAAGATGCGTCAGCCTACGCGCAGTGGGCCGGAAAGCGTCTGCCGACTGAAGCCGAGTTCGAATTCGCCGCGAGGGGCGGTTTGGATCGCAAACGGTTCGCGTGGGGAGATGAATTCAAACCAAACGGCAAGTTTCAGGCAAACTCTTTTCAGGGACATTTCCCGGACAAGAACACCGGCGAAGATGGTTTTCTCGGCACCGCCCCAGTTGCCAGTTTTCCTGTCAATGCCTTTGGACTATTTGACATGGCCGGCAACGTTTGGGAGTGGACCGCCGATTGGTACAGGGCGGATTACTACAAAACTCTTGCGGCAATACCTCAGGTTACGCGGAATCCACAAGGACCGACTGATAGCTTCGATCCGTCCGAGCCGAACGTGGCAAAGCGTGTTCATAGAGGTGGATCGTTTCTTTGCACCGATGAATATTGTGCGCGTTACATGCCTGGCGGTCGCGGCAAAGGTGAGCCTGACACGGGAACGAACCATCTTGGATTTCGCTGCGTGCGTTCACCGAAGTAGCCATTTCGTTGTCGTTCAAACGACTAGAAGCAACGCGTTAGAGGAGAAAAGAAATGTTGAACAGACATGGCACCAGGCTCGCAGCCTTGGTGCTGATCACGATCGCGGCGTTGAGCTTCGGTTGTAGTCAAGAGAACGCCACGTCCAATACGGCTGCCACGTCGGCCGACGGGTTGGACCGCACCATTCTCCCCATCGCCGAGCCAAAGCGACAGACTTACAAGGAATTGGACGCTCGCAATGCCCAGCCGCCGAAACGCTGGCAGGTAACGGCGCCTGAAGGTGCTCCGAACGTGGTCGTCGTGTTGATCGACGACATGGGCTTTGGCGCATCGAGTGCGTTTGGCGGGCCGATCAATATGCCGAACCTGGAACAGATCGCCGCGAACGGGCTGAAATACAACCGCTTTCATACGACGGCATTGTGTTCGCCGACGCGCGTTGCGTTGCTCACTGGTTATAACCACCACAGTAACAACGCTGGCTCGATTATGGAAACGGGAACCGCGTTTCCAGGAAACACAGGGGTGAGGCCGCAGTCGATCACGCCGATAGCCGATGTTCTCAGGCAGAATGGATTCAGCACCGCGGCATTCGGCAAGTATCACGAAACACCGCCTTGGGAGATCTCGGCCGCTGGGCCGTACGACCGTTGGCCCACGCACTCCGGTTTCGAAAAGTTCTATGGCTTTATCGGCGGAGAGACAAACCAGTACGCGCCGCTGGTCTATGACGGAACGGCGCAGGTCGAGCTGCCGGAAGACCCGAAATATCACTTCACAACCGACATGACCAACCAGGCCATTTCGTGGATGAAGTTTCAAAAGGCGTTGACCCCCAACAAGCCGTTCTATATCTACTATGCGCCCGGTGCTACCCATGCTCCGCACCACGTACCGGCAGAATGGCGTGACAAGTACAAAGGCAAGTTCGATCAGGGTTGGGACAAGGTCCGCGAGGAAACACTTGAACGTCAGAAGAAGCTCGGCGTCGTTCCTCCAAATACCAAGCTCGGCCCAAAACCGAAAGACATAAAAGACTGGGACACCCTCTCGGCCGACGAGAAGAAGTTGTTTACCCGTCAGATGGAAACGTATGCGGGCTTTTCCGAGCATACGGATAATGAAATAGGTCGCCTTTACAGTGCGCTAGAGGAAGTCGGCCAGGCCGACAATACCTTGTTCATTTACATTGTCGGCGACAACGGAGCGAGCGCCGAGGGCCAAATGAACGGGGCATACAACGAAATGTCGTTTTTCAACGGCGCCCCGGAGAGCACGGCGGACATGCTGAAGCATTATGACGAGTGGGGCAGCGAGAGTACCTATCCGCATTATCCAGCCGGCTGGGCGGTTGCTATGGATTCGCCTTTCTCCTACACGAAACAGATTGCGTCCGACTTTGGCGGAACGCGCAACGGAATGGTTATCCACTGGCCGAAGGGAATTAAGGCGAGGGGCGAGGTCCGTGCACAGTTCAGTCACGTGATCGATATCGCTCCAACGGTTTACGAGGTCTGCAAGGTCCCGGCGCCGAAAAAGGTAAACGGCATCGATCAGGACCCGCTCGAGGGAACGAGTCTTGTTTACTCATTCGACAATGCCGGTGCCAGGGAGACGCATACCGCTCAATACTTTGAGATGTTTGGGAACCGGGCGATCTATAGCGACGGCTGGTACGCAAGAACCATTCACCGGCCAGCATGGCAAATGAAACCATCAACCAGCCTCGTGAATGATGTGTGGGAACTCTACAACTCAAACGAAGATTTCAGTCTGTCGAACAACCTTGCCTCGAGCAATGCTGACAAACTGAAAGAGATGCAGGCGCTGTTCATGACGGTAGCCGAGAAGTACCACGTGCTGCCGATCGACGACAGAGTGCTCGAGCGGACGAATGCCGATCTGGTCGGCCGGCCGACGGTAATGGAAGGACGAAACTCCATTACGTATGGTCCGGGCATGAAAGGCATGGGCACCGATATATTCATCGCCACGCCGGGCAAGTCTTACACGATGACGGCCGATGTCGATGTCCAGAGTGGCGCGAACGGCGTGATTGTCTGCCAGGGCGGCAGATTTGGCGGGTTCTCGTTCTTCCTGAACGGCGGCAAACCGACCTTCGTCTATAACTATCTGGGCCTGGAGAAATATACCGTTGCTTCGTCGCAAGCCCTCAGCCCCGGCAAGCACACCATCATCTATGAATTCAAATCCGATGGGGGACTGGGCAAAGGCGGAATAGGGACCATCACGATCGACGGTAACAAGGTTGGCGAAGGCCGCATCGAAAAGACGCAGCCGGGAATGTTCTCGGTCGATGATCTTGCCGATGTCGGAACCGACGACGGAACCCCCGTAACTGAATACACCGGTTCGAAGAAATTCCAGGGCACTCTCTATAAGGTGGCTATGACCACCAGTTAAATTTTCCTGGACGCCAAAGCGCTGTTTTTGGGGAAATGTGAGGAGCAAGTAGACTTCATTTATCTAAAATCGAAAAAATTTTTTCCACAAATTGGCCACACGATGATGGGGTGAACCCCTCCGTTGAGACAGTTTTGCGAACTGAGTTTCGGGCGATACCTTCCTTATCTCTTCATATTTTGAAGAGATGAAGTCTGCATCTATATAAATCAGTTTTGTTAGCAGGTCGTTGTACTTGGTCATGTAGTTTTCACTTAGCGAAGCAGGTGCATCACTGTCTAAACTTCTTTGGCGACGTCGGCAATGGCGCACCCGTCAAAACACCACCTCGGATTTTCTTGGTATCCTCGATCAGCTTTCTACAATCCTCAGACGAAAACACACAACCAACGGGAGTGGTTTTATGTCGTCAATGAAGGACTCATTGGTCACGCCTATTTGTTCCCTTGCTCGATTGTATCAAGTCTTCTTCGAGCGATGCTCACTTGGTTGTCACTTGCGCCTGGTGTAGCGAGGACCTGCCGCCAAAATTCGCACGCGCTCTCCAAGTCATTCGCATCCTCAAGAAGCAGCCCACTCACTATCATGGCGTCGATCAACGTTGCCTCAGAAATTTCAGGGTCTTTTATCGCTTGACTCAACAAGCTATCTGCCTGGTCGTGATCGCCTGTTCTTCGCGACACATCCGCCAAGTCCACAAGTGCCATCGCCCGCGTACCTTCGAACAGATACTTGGAGGCAAGTACGGCTTCCAGATCAGTCCGTGCCTCGTCCCAACGTTCCAGACGGCGCATGATTGCCGCGCGCTCCAGCCGAGCTTCAGCCTTTTGATGGGGAGTAATGTCCCAAATCTCGAGGATGCGACTCAGATCCTCTAAAGCGGCTTGCACGTTCCCGTTCGCAGAGTACGAGCGACTTCGCCGGAAGAGAGCGATGTACCTCCTATCATGAGATGTCTCCTTCAGGGCGAGAACTTCCGAGCGGTCACGGATCGCCTGGTCATGTTCTCCGCGTTCAACGAATAGATCGGCTCGATTATTAAAGGCACAAGCTCGCAGTTCATCCGGCGCGTCGTGGGAGTCGATCATCATGCTGAATACTTCAAAGGCGTTGTAGCTCTCATCATCAACCCGCTGCAAAATCACACGATTATGCATTGCCATTTTCGCAATTAGCGAATCTTTGCCGGCGCGCGCGATCGCCGCATCAAAGTGCTTGATCGCGAAGCGGTTGTCATGAAACATGAATGGCAGCGCCAGGTTATAGTCGGCCCGCGCGGTGGCTTCCTGTAACTGTCGCTCTCCGGGATGGCTGTCCGCAATCGAGATTAGTTTTTGCGGTTGTTGCTGGGCGAAGGCTTCGGAGAGTTCGCCTGCATTGGGAATGAGATCGGCAACCATGTTCGCCCAGCAGCGTCGTGCCTCCTCGGTGTCGAGCGGCAGGTCGAAGAGGGTGTGGATGGCACGATCCCCCGGGAAGTCGAGATTGCAGCGTAGGGCAACGACCTGCACATCATTCGGCTGCCAAGACCAACCAGCGAGCAGGAGCGCCCGCGCATTTTGGCCGTCAATTCCCGATTCAGATAGTCGATCCAGCAGAAATCGCTCGCCCAGGATGTCCGGCTGAAGTCCCGCCAACGCCGCGCCCGCTCCTCCGGCTGAGGAGGCGAGATCGTTGTAAAGGGCTTGGTCAAGAAGTCCGACGTTGGGAAGCAGTCGCGCCACGTTGCTCTCAGTGAGATGGTTGAAGCTCCCTTGTTTTGGTACGAGACCACTTACCAGCGTGGCGAGGAGCAATAGGTTTTCTATCTGCTTCAATACATCTGAGTCCGGAAGCAATTGACGCCGACGCGCAGCCTCTCGTTTGAGTACTGCTCGCAGTAGGTTCGGCTTGGCCGCATCAATTTCCACTGCTTCGAGATAGAGCGCAACAATCATTGCAAAGAGAGGGCGACCGCGCTGATCGTAACGGTACATCCTCAAAACGAATTCGCGCGCCACCGCGGCATCCCACGTGCCTTTTCGTGAGTCGACCACTTCTTTCGCAATGTGGAGGATCGCCTCGAGAGACATGCCCGGTAGTGCGAGCGGATCGCCGTGTTGAGACGCGACAATCTCTGCGGATTCGCTCTGACTATCTTCCCGGCTGAACGTCGTCCACCACGAACTCTGCTCGCGTTCCACAAGCAGAATTCGAACCTGCTGCGTAAAGGAGGAAGATGCGCGGGATAATGTGAGAACAATCTCACCTACCTCGGCCGCGCGGCTTGCGACGTAATCGATCACGATCAGGGTCTTCCGACATGGCGAGAAGTGCGACCAGTTGAACTGCTTCGCTGTCCGGCTTAAGAAGCCCGCGTGCCATTCCCCGCCAACATGGCGACACAGCTCCAGGGCCAGACGGCTCTTTCCGCTCCCTGCATCACCAGTCACCAAAAGCCAAGAGAACTTCAACTCCGAGTTGAGGAACTCCAAGAGACTGGCTTGTTCCATGTCTCGACCAACTAGATTTGTTACCCGCGATGAAAACGCCAGCCACGCTTTGGCCGGGTCGGTAGTGGGAAGGTAGAGCGGAGGTGGGTTCGAGTACTCAGGGAAGATGGACGGCATCGAATTGACGACATGCTGGTGAACTCGGTGCAGTTGCTCCAGATCGCTGATGGCATGAGCCGACTTCACCTCCTCAGCGAAATCGAGGACATCGTTTCGCCAATCGAATTCGATACCCGGACATTCGGCATGGACGGTGTATCGTCCTTGTTTTGGTAACAACAAGAACACCTTGAGATATTTGATACTCCCCGCTAGGTCATGCGTCTTGAGGCATTCCACGGTTTTCGTCAGCTTGTCAGAACCCTCCTCCGCAGTAACCTGCACACCCAAACCCAGCTGCTCATCGATCAAATCGATGCAGGGATAGTTCGCTGTCCCCTGATTCGTACTGACGAGATTCCAGCCATGTATGGCCTTCAGCAGTCCCGCTACGAAGTTTTCCGCGTGGACATTCGTGTCCGTGAGGTTCAGGGGGCCGCCTGGCCTGACGTAGTCCTGATACACCGCGAGGCCTTTGCGAATGTCAGCGATCATCATTTCGCGTTGAAGCATTGGTTCGTCGTTCCTTTTAGCAGATCTTGCCACTGCTGGCCTGGCTGTTCAATCGCGGCAGGTAAATGAACCTAACGATGAGTGTGTGACAGGTTGTGACACCCTCCTGAATTCGTACCTCAACTCCACTTGCGCAGCTTACCTTGAGACGAGGCTAGGTTGATTTTTCTCGCAACGTCATTATTGACTCGCACGAAGGGAAGGAAGAACCGCGAAATTCCGCCGGACGTTTTGAACCCGGAAGTGCGCGAGATTCTGAAGAAGGCTTGCCACGGAAAAGATGCTGAGGATTATGTCTTCACAAATCCAGATACGGATAAGCCGTTCTATGACATCAAACGTTCCTTTCACACAGCTTGCCGCCTTGCCGGGATTAAGAACCTTTGGTGGCACGATCTACGCGCCACCTTCTGCACGCGTTTGGCGCTCGCTTATGAGGCATTAACGATAATGTCGCTGGTGGGTCACAAGGATTTGAAAACAACCATGCTCTACATTCGCGCCGTTCAGCTTCAACGTGACGTGCGACAATTCAGTTTGTTCACAAATTGGCCACAAATGAAAATACGGCCGCCAGTGATGGCAGCCGTAAACTATTGATGCTATTGGTCGGGGCGAGAGGATTCGAACCTCCGACCTCTCGGTCCCAAACCGAGCGCACTACCAGGCTGTGCTACGCCCCGAAGGGAGGCATTCTAATACAGGAGGGCCGGATTTACACGTGGTCCTTTGCCGACGTCAAGAACTGCCTGGTTTTCAACAACGCTCGAGCGCGGTGGCTGATGCAGTTCTTTAGGGTTTCCGGTAGCTCTGCGAAGGTTTGAGAGTAGCCGTCAGGAACGAAAAGCGGATCGTAGCCGAAGCCACCGTTACCGCGTGGTGCGAAGGTTATCGTGCCTTCACAAATGCCTTCTGAAACGTTCAGAACTGTTCCATCAGCACTGGCGATCGCGACCCCCGATACGAAGCGTGCTCGTCGATCCTTCTCACTGACCTGAGCGAGTTCGGAAAGAAGTAGCGCACGCCTGTCAGCGTCCGACGCGTTCTCGCCCGCGTAGCGCGCAGAGTAGACGCCCGGAGCTCCTCCAAGCGCCTCGACTTCCAAACCGGAATCGTCGGCCAACGCCCAAAGACCGGATGCCGTGGCGTAAAAGCGGGCTTTGGCGGTAGCGTTGTCGATGAACGTCTTACCGTGCTCCGGCGGTGTCTCGACATTGTCCTGCGGCGAAGAAAAGGACCAGCCCGAATCTTCGAGGATGCTCGTAATCTCTCTGATTTTTCCCAGATTGCGTGTTCCGAGTAAAAGAGTAGACATATTAACGAGCGGAACTGTCAGCCTGGAGCAGGGAAACCAACGTGCCAAACTGGCCGAACGCTGAACGTGTCGTGCGTTCGATCCCGAATGCATTCAGCCTGGTTTCGGTTGAAGAAAAACCGGAACGTCGCAGCGTGTTCTGAAGGTTGGCAGCTTCTTCACTCGAGAGCGATCGGCCCTGGAGTTTTAGCAATGTCGTGATGAAGTTGTTCAACCGTTCTTCGTCATTCGAGTAAGTGACGATCGGTGCAGAACTCTCGTGTGCTGATTCTTTCACACCGGCTCTTCTATCGGTCTCAGGCGTTCTCAGCGCAGCCAGACCAGACCTCATGTTCTCAGTCCTGCCTAGCAACACGTAACCGTCTGCAAACACCGCCGCGAACTCCTTGTCCGCAGAAGGATTTGACTCAAGTCCCTCGAGGATTTCTCCTTTGCCATCCTTGAAGACGTCTTCCATTAACGATCGCCGGAGTTTTGCTTCGTCACTCACGCGCGCCACGAGAATGGATCCTTCGGTCGCAGTCGATGGTCTTAAAGTCAGCAGCGGTGGACTTAGTGTGGTGAGTACTTCCTTCGGATTATCAATTCCATAGACCGATAGACTCGACCTCAACAACTCACCGAACAAAACGGCAGGTACGGCGTCGAGTTTGAACGAGACTGCGGAACCGAGCGAACTCCAGGCAACAGCGGGCGCTTTGCTCCGATAGATCGTCACCGACTGAAAACTCTGCGGAATCAGTTTCCAAATGTTTTCATCCGGCTCAGCAGTCTCGAACGCCGGTTGCAATCGCTGAACAACCCCCGGTTCCAGTGAGAAGAGAAAACGATCTTCGAGTCCACCTTTGGTCGGGCTCGCGGTCCACGCAACACCGCGCAGGATCTTCCCAGCACTCACGGCGAGAAGTTGTTCCAACTGCGGATTGCCCGGCGCCTGGCGCATTAGTAACGGTGCGGCCCACGAAAAGAGTTTTGCTGAATTCGCGGGCGAGATGTAACCAAAGCCGAGTGTTTTGTCGGACGCAAAATTCGAACGCACTTTCAACAACTCAGTATCAGTCCGCATGTTGGCACGACTGCCCCGGCGCGCCTCCAAACAACTTCGCACCGCGTTGTCGGAATTGCCGATGACTACGAGCGTCCCGTCGACCGCGCCAACGATCTTGCGCTCACCGCCGGCGATCGAGCATTCGACGTAATCAGCGTCGCCGGTTCGCTCACTGCACATCGAAGCTCCATAAGCGAAGTTCGCTAACTTCCTGACCACTTCAGCCGCAGAAGTCTTGGTGCGCCATTTTGAAGTGTGCGTCTCGGCGATGAGCGCTACTTCGGGCCTGACTCTCAGCGTGTCGTTCTCTTCAGTAGCATTCAGATCGACGACTACGAGCGCGACTTGAGCGCGCGCGAAAACCACTGCTTCCAGTGGACCAATCCCGGCACGCGCGGCGGCCATCATGAATCGGCTGCGCGACGTTGTTTTGCTGCCGGTGATTGGAGCCGCTGCTTGCCACACGTCGCTCTGCTGTATTGCCTGGGCCACCTCGGAAAGGTTGTTGAACTCGACGTAAACAAGCGAGTCAGCAGGAGCGTAGCCGGCCATGTCGACTCTGGAGGGGAGCGCCCACCACAGCCACGCGGCCGCGATCAGAATCAAGAGCAGGGCTAGTGCAAGCAGGGGTCGGAGAAACTTCATTGCTGCGAATCGTGCCACAAAAGGGCAGAAAAGGCATACACAGTACCTCAATTTTGTGCTCTGTCGTGAACCTGTGTTAACTTGGCGCGCTTGGACACCAGTCTTATGACCTATCGTGAATTGTCGGCACAGGCCCTCGCAGAACAGGACTATGAGGCTTTTCTAATCGAGCTGGAACAATCGCTCACGGACGGAAAAAGAGATCCTAACGACGTAGTGCGCGACACCTTGTTCGACATCTATCTCCGTGGTGCTCAACCTGAAATAGAAAATCTGAGCCTCGGCGCGCGCGTCGCATTTCACAATTTCGATCCACGAAACATCACCACCGAGCCCGAATACTACACCGACATCGACGCGAAGCTTTACGCGGAGCGCAAACCATTTATCTGGTTGTGGCAAATGTTCGATCGCTCACCGCTCGGACAAAACGGCTTGCTCGCACATCGCTTTCGCCGCATGCTCGCGCCGCTGATTTTTCGAAGCGTCGGCGAGAACTTCAAGTGCTGGCAGTTCGTCGAATGGTCGTTTGGTTACAACCTGTCGTTTGGAAACAACGTCGTCATCCACCGGCACGTGCTGCTTGACGATCGCGGGGGAATCGACATCGGCGACGACGTTTCGATTTCGGATTACGTAAACATCTACTCACACAGCCACGACATCTACGACATTCACAAAGTCCTTACGCCACCGACGCGCATCGGAAACGGTGTGCGCATCACCTACCATGCGACGGTGCTTGCCGGTACGCAGGTCGGCGATCACGCAATGGTTGGCACTAGCGCCGTGGTCACGCGTGACGTCGAGCCGCATCACATCGTGGTCGGTATTCCCGCCAAGACGGTGAAAGTAAAAGACCCCAACAACAGCGACTGATACGAACGGAAATGTAAGCGGCCCTCCTCTCTTATTCTTCCCAAGCTTCAGCTTGGGGAACACCATGCCCCGCAACAATTGAAAACCATTTAAATGGTTTTCCGGTGATTTCTGGAGCGATGTTCCCCCAAGCTGAAGCTTGGGGAGAATGAGAAAGAGTCCCGAAGAACTGGAAACATGCCCAAGTTCTTCCGGAATAACTAGCAGCGGAGATCGATTTCTGACCCTTAACCTAAGTCACACATAGCGGCCCTCCTCTCATTCTCCCCAAGCTTCAGCTTGGGGAACACCATGCCCCGCAACAATTGAAAACCATTTAAATGGTTTTCCGTGATTTCTGGAGCAGTGTCCCCCAAGCTGAAGCTTGGGGAGAATGAGAAAGAGTCCGAACCAGGAACTGGAAGCTTCGGCGTATTCTTCCAGAATCAGTCGCAAGGAAGGTCTATTTATCAGGGTTAACCTAAGCCACATAACGAGTTAAACGTTGAAAAATAGCGATTGACATTGTTTGGCCCAATAGGGTACTCTCACACAGGTTGACGGCATAGCCTGCCGTTCTCCGGGTGCCCACCCGGTTCAACAGTGGTTAGTCCCGCGAATCTTTTGGAGCACGAAAAAGGCACACTTCGCGTGAGCGGAGGTCGCAAAGCCTACGGAAGTTGGCAATAACCAACTTGGCTGGGTTTCCGAATGAGCTTCATTCCTGCCGCAGCACCCTTCTCCAACAGTTCACTGTTGATACCCCGCCGGGAGCCCACCTTTGCGCGCTGCTGCGATGTCAAACAACTTTACAGACAAACGGATGGCGACCTTGAAACCAACTCCCGACTCCCTGACCGCCAAAGTTTTCAAAAGGCAACTCCCCAGAGCTCGAAAAGCACGCGCGCGACTGCGCCAGCAAAACAGGCTACGCACTGCTGCTGTTGTGAGGACTAACTAACATGTTCAAAAAAGGCGCCGGAAAAAAGAACCTCGTTGGTCTCGACATCGGCTCGAGTGCCGTGAAGGCCGTTGAGCTCGGCAAAAAGGGAGCGGCTCTACAGCTTCTGAACCTGGGCTTCGAAAACCTTCAGAGCGACACCATCGTCGACGGACAGATCATGGAGCTCAACAACGTCTCCAACGTGATCTCACACATCTTCAACGAACACCAGATTCGCACCACTCGCGTAGCTGCCGGCGTCAGCGGTCACTCGGTGATCGTCAAGAACATCGTGCTTCCGCAAATGAGCCAGGAGGAATTGCAGGAGTCGTTCAGTTGGCATGCTGAGGAACACATCCCATTCGACATCGGCGACGTGAACCTCGATTACGAGTTGACCGGCAAATCGTCGGAGACGCTGCACGTTCTCATGGCTGCGTGCAAGAGCGACAAGATTGCAAACGTGAAGCAGGCGATCCAGCTCGCAGGAAAACAGCCGGTGATCATCGATGTCGACGCGTTCGCGCTTCAGAATTGTTATGAAGTCAACTATCAGCCGAGAGCCGGTGAAGTAGTTGCGCTGCTCAACATCGGCGCAGCGACGATGAATATCAACATCCTCAACGGCACGCGTTCGGTCTTTGCGAGAGATGCATCAGTCGGTGGCAGTCAGTACACGAGCTTGTTGCAGAAAGAACTCGGACTGAGTTTCGAACAGGCAGAGGCAGTGAAACGCGGTATGACTTTACCCGACGGCGTCGAACCAAAACCGATCCAACCGATCATCGAAACTGTTTCGGACGTTCTCGCGCTCGAAGTAAAGAAGACCTTCGACTTCTACCGTGCAACAGCACAGGAAAGTGATTCTGCGATCCACAAGATATTGCTGGCCGGCGGTGGTTCGAAACTGCCAGGCCTGCCCGACTTTCTTGCGCGACGTTTCGAGATCCCGGTCGAGGTCTTCGATCCATTCCGGCAGATTGAAGTCGATGCACGTAAGTTCGATCCGGATTACATGCGAGAAATAGTTCCGGAGATGGCAGTTGCTGTTGGTCTCGCCCTGAGAGGAGTTGAGGCATGATTAAGATAAACCTGCTCGAGTCCGTTACGGATCGACCACAGGGAGTCGCGGCGGTTGAAGACAAAGTCGCCAGCCCGCGCATGCAGACGCTGTTTCTCGCGCTGACGGTTTTTGGCCTGATGGTAGTGGGAATGGGTTACGACTACGTGAGTTCAAACTCGGCCAAGGCCGCTGCGGAGAAAGAACTCGCACATGAAAGACAGGTCAACGAGGACATGCTCGCGACTCAAAAGGAGCAGATGGAACTCGAGAAGAAGTCGAAAGAGGTCCAGGCCCGCATCGAGGCGATTAAGAAGTTGCGCGAATCACAGCAGGGACCAAACGCAGTATTGCAGGAGATCAAGAGCCGTTTTGATGCGGTTCCTGGTCTGTATCTCACGAGCATCGAGAATAAGGATGGAGAGATCACGATCAAAGGTGAGTCGCCAAACGAGTACTCGGTAACAAAGTTTGGACAGAGCCTCGAATTCTCCAACGGTCTCTTTAACAATCTCAATATCGAGACTACGAGAGAAGAAGCCAAACTGGCGCAAAGTTCCGCAACCGCATCGGCGGCGCCAATCGATCCTAACGCGGTAAAGCCTGAAGTGATTGTCTTCACCGTCAAAGCAAAATTCGGTGCTCCCAAGCCGCAATCACAGTCTGTACCGCCTCCAACGACCCAGGTGGCAATGAAGAAGTAGACCTGGACCATCCGAACTAAAGGATCAACGACATGAAACTCGGCAAACTCCCAGCATTTCCATGGTACCTGCGACTGGTCATATTTTTAGTGATCGCCGGGGGCCTGTACGCCGGCTTCTGGTATCTCGTGACCAGCGGCACGCGCAAAGAAACGGCCGAAACGGCGGAAGAGATAGCAAAGTTAAAGAAGGCAAACGCCCAGTCCCAGATCGTTCAGCAGAATCTTAACAACTTCAAAGCTGCTTACAAGGCGCGTGAAGAAGAGTATGCCGAGTTGAAGGCTTTGCTTCCCGAACAGCGCGAGCTGACGAATGTCTTGCAGGGAATTCAGGATCGTGCACGCGGTAATGGCCTGGTGCTTACGAAGTTCAATCCGAAAGAAGATCTGCAACAGGACAACTACAGCGGTAAGAAGATTGAAGTCACTGTTGTCAGCGGCTTTGCGGGACTGCGAGCGTTCTTCGAACAGTTGGCCCACTACCAGCGAATCGTTTCGATCACAAACTTCGAATTGAAGCAGTTGGACAAACAGTCACTCACGAAGACTGTCGACGCACGTTTCGATCTCACTGCTTATTACGTTTCTTCCGAAAACCTCCAGAAACAAACGCCGGCTCCAAATACCAAGCCTGCAAAGGGTGAAGCAGCGCCTGCTCCGGCTGCTCCAGCTTCGCAACCAGGAAAGTGAACATGATGATGCAAGCAGAAGAAACATCGAGAATCTCTCCGGCGCTATCGCGCATGGTTCTGTTTCTGTTTAGCGCGGCCGTGATCGTTACGAGCGGTTTTGTTGTTGGCGTAGTGGCCCAGGAAACTCAGCCGCAGAAGCCGGTGGTGACAACGAAAAAAACATATCCTGGCCGCGATCCGTTCAGAAAGTATGAACCACCTCGTCCAACGATCAGGCCAACGGAAGAACAGTCGCCGATCCCGACGATCCAGGCCCGCATCGATCAATACAAGGCGCAAAAAGCTGCTGCGATGAACGCGCGCATGGCTGCGCCAAAGCCCACCACCGCTCTATTGCTGAGCGAGATTCAAGTTATCGGCATCTCCCGCTCACCGAGAGGCTATGCCGCTATCATCGAAGCGACACCGATCAAACTTACCTATGTCATCTATCCTGGCGAGCCTTTCTTTGACGGCCAGTTGGTGGCAATTGAAGACAACCGTTTGGTGTTCCGTCGCGAGACGGTGTTCACCAATGGTCGTCGCGAACGAGTGGTTGAATACAAACAGTTGCGACAACCGACCCCGGTGAACGCAACGCCCACGCCCGGCGCAGTTGCTACTGCGAAGCCCTAATGAATTTTGGAAATCCCCCTAAGGAGGGAACGATGTCTTTTCAGTCTCGAGTTAGACCCGCCCTCAGCAGGACTGCGCTCGCCCTGCTGCTTCTGTGGCTTTCGGCTCCTGGTGTTTTGGCCACGAAGCACACAGTCGAACAGAACCCGGCCCAGAATCCCGCGGCGCCTTCGCCTACACCTCCTGTGGGCCCAGCGCGCACGCCGGACAAGCAGTCGGAACAAGGACGCCAGTATGGACAGCCTGGATTTGTCGGCGAGCCGATAAATCTCAACGTTGTCAACGCAGACGTCCGCGACATCCTCAACTACATCACCGAGCAGTACGGCGTGAACTTCGTCATCGACTCTTCCGTCAGTGCCGTACCAGTGACAGTGAACGTTCAGGATGTTCCGTGGAACGTCGCTCTTGATGCGGTGCTCAGGGCCAACCGGCTCGGCATCGAGGTCAATGGCAACATTCTGCGCGTGGCGACGACTGACGTGCTGGCCAAGGAAGCTGACACTCAGAAGGTGATCAACGACTCGCGTCTGGATGCTTCGCCGCTGGTTACAGAATTCATCAGACTCAATTACGCGCGTGCTTCGGGCACGTTGGCCCAGGCAGCCGGTTCGACGGGCGCCTTCTCCGGTGGTTCCACAAATCTCAGTTTCAGTGGTGGTGCTGGCGGCGATGCGACGGGTGGCGGCGGCGATCAGGGTTTGCTTCCGATCATCTCACGCAGGCTCTCGCGACGTGGTTCGATCGAAGTTGACGGCCGCAGCAATACTTTGATCATCACGGACGTCAAGGAAAACATCGACGCGATTCACCAGTTGGTCGCGATCCTGGACCAACCGGAACCGCAGGTTGAAATCGAAACACGAATCGTGATTGCGCAGCGCAATTTCAGTCGCGACCTCGGCTCACAACTTTCAGGGGGCGCTTTTAATCCGAGTCGCGGTGGTTTGCTGAATCTCAACACACTGCCGACCTTACAGGGGGGCGGCGCCGGTGCTGGTGGTAGTGGCGGTGGAAGTGGTAGCGGTGGCTCGGGTGGTTCGGGTCAGCAAGGCACGCCTCCAGGAACAAATCCATTGAGCGTGTTTGGCGGTTTAGCCAATACAACTCAACCAGGTCAATCACTGGCAGCAGCAGCCGCAAGCACCATCATCGGTCTGACAACCGGCATCTTTGGCACTGCTCAAATCAGCTCGCTGATCTCGTTAGCTGAATCGCGCGGCCAGGCGAAGACGGTTGCAACTCCTCGCGTGACGGCTTTGAACAACCGCCCGGCCCAGATCGAAAGTGGATCACAGATACCGGTGCAAACAACGCAGGCAGCAAGCGGTACCGCGGTCGTAACGACGACCTTTGTCTCCGTGCCGCTGCGTCTCTCAATCACGCCACAGATCACCGATGCGGGTACGGTTGTGTTGCGAGTCACGATTGAAAACAACACCATCAACACTGGTCTAACGGTTGGCGGCGTTCCCGGAATCGATACTCAGCGCATGCAGTCGGAAGTGCTGGTTCCGGATGGCGGCACGACTGTGATGGGCGGAGTGCTCGCCGACACTGAAGGCGAAGCTCAGCAGAGAACTCCCGGACTCGCTTCGCTTCCGATCGTCGGCAATCTCTTCAAGAGAAAACTGACGACGCGGCAGAACAGCGAAATCCTGTTTTTCATCACGCCGCACATCTATCGTCCCGACTACAACGGACGGCCGACCGCGGGGACAGTAAGCAACGGCAGCCAGCGGTCTACGACGATTCCGCAGCCGGTGCCACTCGGAAATCCGCCGAGCAACACGCCGACTCCGACGCAGTTGCAACAGCAACCATCAACCACACCTTCAACTCAGCCGCAGTTGTTGGGTGCACCACTCCCAAACAGTCCCAGCGGAACGACGACGGCGAGACCGGGAAGTCTTAGCGGTCAACGTCCGTAATTGGAGGACCACATGTTCAAGGAATTACTTGAAACCATTGTCGAACGCGCCGAGGGGAGCCTCGGTGCGCTCATTATGGGAACAGACGGCATCGCCGTTGAGAAGGTTCTTGGCGAAGCCGGCATGGACGCAAACCTCGACGTCGCGGCGGCTGAGTTTACATCGCTCGTGCGAAGTGCTCAGCGCGCCGGCAACGACACGGGCCTTGGCGGATTGCGTGAACTCGTGATCTCGCTCGAGGGCGCGGTGATGGTGATGCGGCTTTTGAGTCGTGACTATTTCGTCGTGCTTGCGATGAACCCGCAAGGCAATTTGGGTCGCGCACGTTTCGAGTTGCGCAAAGCCGAATTGAAGCTTGCGAAAGAGTTTGCAGTTTAATGCCACGAAGAAGCACAAAAATGTTCGTCAGATTTTTTGTGTTCCTTTGTGGTTTTGTGTTCTTTCTGCCGTGTCAATCGTCAGCCGCTTCGTTGTTTGGAAAGGTGATCGAAGTCAACAGCGGCGATGTGATCACGATCTCCAATCTGAATCGACCGGTGCGAGTCAGGCTGCTCGGCGTAGATGCGCCGGAAATGGACCAGACCTTCGGAGACGTGTCAAAGAAACATCTCTCGGATCTCATCTTCGACAAGTCAGTGTTAGTTGAATACTCCGGTATCTCGGCTGACAGCAGTCTCACGGGACGAGTGTTGTTGAATAACGCGGACATCGGCGCACAGATGATTCGTGACGGTGCTGCGTGGTTTGACGTGAATAACGTCAGTCGATTGAGTGGTTCCGATCGTGAGGTTTATCAACAGTCTGAATTCGCGGCCCGAAGTGAGCGGCGTGGGTTGTGGCAAACAGAAAATCCGACAGCGCCGTGGGAGTTCGTTAAGGCCCAGGCTCTTAGACTGAATCCGGTTGTGAGTTCGCCTTCGCCTTCTTTGGCAAAACCGAGGGAGAACCGCCCGCGACCCGAACTGACAAACTTGAGCTTGCTGACGCGCAACGTCGCGGCTTCACCCGCCACACAGACGTCTACAGTCGAAGAGACGGATCCTTCCTGGGCCCTAAGCGCGGCTCGTAAGAACTGGGGACCGCTACAGCCCGAGGGGGAAAATTTTTCAGCGCTTGTCCCGGAAGGCGGCGACAAGAGGACGATACAGGTCCCGGCCGGCACCGAAACGGTGGATACGCACGTTTACATGGTCCGCGATGGCGATTCAGTTTTTACAGTAACGTGGATGACCGGACCCACTGAGGGTGAAACGGACAGAGACGCCCTGAGCTACAGCATCGGTCGTTACGTGGATGGTATTAGGGAAGGTTACGAGGCCCGCGCCCGGAGTGTCGGCCGGCCTGCGGCTTTCTCCTGTGATCTCGAAAAAGAGAAGGACATTTCGAGGAGTGGATACACAGGCAGCGAATTCGACTTCAGCTCCTGCTCCGTCCCCGGTTACGCGCGCATTTTTACCAAGGTAGTTAACAACAAGCGACAGATGTACATAGCGACGGCGTTTTACATGGCAGAAGACGAGAACGTCACGCGCTTCATCCAATCCTTCACCGTCGGATCTTCAGCCGCAAAAAAGCACAAAAGTCGCAAATAAGAATCTGGGTTCCTTTTGTGCTTTTTCGTGGCTCAAGGCAGCTTGATCGACCCCATGCCGCGCAGGATGATGCGCTGGCGGCGAGCGACGCGCCGGGGGTTCGTTTGGGGGTTGAAGACGGTGCGAGGGTTGGGAATCATTGCGGAGAGAAAGGCGGCTTCGTTAACACTTAGCGCCGAGGCGGACTTGCGAAAGTAGCGCTGCGCCGCGGCTTCGGCACCGTAAATCCCGTCACCCCATTCGATCACATTCAAATAGATCTCGAGAATGCGACGCTTGGTCAGCGTGCGCTCCAGCATGATCGTCAAAGCTGCTTCCTGGCCTTTTCTAAAAAACGAGCGCTGTGTCGAGAGATAGAGATTCTTGGCGAGTTGCTGACTCACTGTCGAAGCACCACGCCTGAACTCTGGCAGGCTTGGAAGCCAGTCGTCGTTCTCACCTTCCGCTTTTGCTTCGCGAGCAGCTTCCCGTTGTGCTTGTTCCCACGCTTTCTGGAGTGCTTCGTAATCGAAACCGTGATGAAACACAAAATTAGTGTCCTCACCGGCGAGCACAGCACGCTGCAGGTTCGGTGAGATTCTTTCGAGCGGCACCCAAACCTGTTCGCGCCTCGGCTGTTGTCCTTTGGCTTGTGCTTCTCGTATGCGTGTGTCGATTAACGAGGTCGACGAAGGATTGTGACTGCGCAACCACAACACGCGCACCAACATGATTCCTTCGTAGGCGATCGTTCCAACGACGATCCCCAGCCCTACCAGAAACACCATTCGGAAGACTTTGCGCACCTGAAAGGGATATTAGCGCATGAGACTGCAATATTCGGAATTCTATTTTCGGCGAGATTTGATGCCGCGATAGTTCACGTTGCCTGGCAGCTTACGTGGGAGCTCGAGTTCGTCGTCGACGAGGTCTTCGAGATGCACACTCGCAGCGCGAGCGTAGGCGAGAAGAGTCATGAGTGCCGGTTCGCGTTTGTCTTGTTCGTACTCGGAAATGCGGCCGTAGTGCATGACGTCGCCGAACCCGAGACGCTCGAGCATCTGTGTTTGCGACAAGCCAAGGCCGGTGCGGATTTGCAGGAGTTTTTCGGCCAATCGACGCGGCCTCGGGCGCGGGTTACCCATCAGAAGTACCCTCCTGAGGGTTCGCAGTTGCGAGTACACTGCGTTCGCCTTTGGTTTTCGCCGTGAGTATGAACATTTCCATGCTCAACGGCGATGCTCATCACTCGTTAGTGTGGGTTGAGCCGCGCATATTGCCGTTGCTGAATTGTCAAAGACGCTCTAATCCTAAAACGAGAAGGCCCAAATCGTAAATAGAAAAGTTCGTTTGGGCCAAAAAGCCCAATAGGTCCTATAGACTTATAGGACCTATTAGACCATAGAACACTGCGATTTAACGAGCTACAAACTGGTCAGTGTAGATTACGCTGACCCCAATGCCGTCGATCGATTCAGGAATGAACCCTTTTACATCGGCGTCCTTGTTTACGTAGATGACGATAGCAGCCTCGCCGGCCACCTTGTCTGACGCGCCGATACCGACGCCCATCACACCTGGCGTAAACATGATGTTTGCGCGATGCTGCTCGAGCACTGCTAACGCTCGCTCTGACACCTGTTGTGGAAGTATCGGCATGAGATTCTCAACCCCGGGAATAAATGGTTGTCGACCCTCGCGTGAATTGCCGTGAGCAGGGCTAAGAGCGCCGCCACCACCGCCACCGCCGAAGCTGAACGAGCCGCCCAGCGCCGCTGAAAGCTTAGCCAACACTTCATTGATCGGATTAGCAATCGTCGTAGTGCTGCTGCCTGCATACAGCAATCCAACGGGATTATGCGACGCGTTGTTCGTCACGATCAACGAACCGGAGTCGCCGCCCGCGCTGAACGAGCCAGGACCAATCACAATCTGGTTTGTGTAGGAAACAGTGAACTTCTTGCCAGAGTTGCAGCCCTGCTGATACTGAACACTCACACTGGTGTTGATGGATGAGACTGTGCCGGTCGTAAATCCGGTCGTTCGACCGCTCTTAGCGACCGCTTGACCAACCGCCGCATTGACTGTTGTAGAACTTGGTACGCCAATGTCTTCGATGAAACCAGTCGAATCCATCTGACCGGACCTCAACTGCGCCACCGCGGCGTCGACGTTTGATGGTCCAAGCGGAGCAGCGCCCGAAAAGTCCGCGACGACGGTCGATACGCGGCAGCCGTTGTCAATCAGGCCCGGCTGGGAAACGTCGTCACCGATGACGGCCACCCCACTGCGGCCCAGTACGTGATTGTTACTGAGCACATACTGCGTGCCGCCATTGGTTACCAGCGCCCCGAGAGTACCGCTACAACAGAATGCCTTGGATGCGTCGTTGACGTTTCCGCCGGACACGCCGAAATGCGTATTTCTACGTTGATGATTAGCTCCGCCATCGGCCAGACCGGAGGTCAACAAAGAGCCGAAGAGCAGGACCGTTGCTACGAGTGCACAGACCAGAAGGGTCTTGAGTCTAAACATGAGGTTCTCCTTTTTTTAATCGAAAACTGACGTAGAGACAGACGGGGCATCAATACTTACGCCTGAGTTATGAAAAAGTCAAGCCACAAAAATGCACAAGTCAGAGCCACAAATGGGCCCGAACGTGTGCTTTTGTGCTCTTCAATGTGCTGTCTGTGTACGTGACTACTTGATCCGGATAGTCCCGGCGTTACTCACCGCTAATTGAGAGACGATTTTTACTTGATAAGTACCGGGCACGAGGTTGTTCGGCAGCCGGAAGATTACCTGCCAGAGATCGGTGTTTGGAACAGCAACGAGCGCTTCGGCAGTCAGGTTCTGATCCACATTGCTGGAATTTGTCAGGATCACGCCTACGTTCGCCGCAGTCTGCCCGGTTGCGAGTTCGACATTCCTCGCAAAGACGATCACCCTCGTGTTCGGGTCGTTGGTATTTCTGAATGGATTCGCCTGATTTACGACAGGGAATGCATCACGCACCAGCAAAGCAGAATCCATTGCCGAAACCTGATCCGCCGCTGGGCCATTCTCCTCCATGACGAGCTGAGGCGGTGGAAGGTTGATATTAAAGGTCGCAAAGCTGGCCCCGCTGGGAACCAATCCCGGTTTCCACGCGCGCGCCGAGAAGAACGTAAAGAACGTCAGCCGCACGGTTCCACCTGACGCGATTACGGGATCATTTTCCGTGGGCTCATTCCCATTGATTGTGTAGTGAATGACCGCGCCCGGCGTCGCACACGTGACGGTCACGTTAACGACCGTGTTGAAACCTCCGCCGTTCGGAGTGATTGAAGGCGAGCTGACTGTTTCGAGTCCGCTTACTCGCACGGGCGTGAAAAGCTCGAATGCTGTCGATCCGTTCCCGCATTCCCCGTCCGAGTTTGATCCCCAACACCAAACTGAACCGTCAGACTTCAATGCAACGCTATGACTTCTGCCGCCCGCGACGGCAACGACGTTAGTGAAGTTCGGGATTTGTCTTGGTGTCGGGTTCGCACCGAAATCGTCGCCCGGTCCGAGCTGGAACCTACCGTTATTTCCCCAGCCCCACACTGTCCCGTCGGGCGCAACTGCCAGACAGAATTCCTCCCCGGCCGCGATTCGGAGCATGCCTGCCGGCAATCCCGTAACCTGGACCGGATTGGGGTGCGGACTAAAATCCTGCGAGCCGCCATTTGGGCCCAATGCACCGTTGAAGTTGTAGCCCCAGGCCCAGATCGTCCCGTCCTCTTTCAAAGCAAGACTGAATTCGGCGCCGGCGTCAATGCGGGCCACGTTTGAAAGACCGGTTACCTGCACAGGAGTGTGACGGGTAGTCGATGTGCCGTCGCCGAGTTGGCCCATCGAATTCACACCAACGGCCCATACTGTTTTGTCTGTCTTCAGCATGAGCAGGTGTCCACTGCCGGTCGCGATAGCGGAGACGTTATCGATGCCGCTGAGTTGTACCGGTGTGGTGTTTACAGCAAAGTTGTCTGCAACAAGGGCGTTGCTCGCGCCCCAGTGCCAGACGGTCCCATCGGTCTTTACCGCCGCGCCGTAGAAGGTGCCCGTGTCAATGCCTTTCACATTCGTGAGGCCGGAGACTTGGACCGGGTGTGTGCGGCTGGTTGTGGTGCCGTCACCAAGTTGTCCCTCGTTGTTTGATCCCCAGGCCCAAACGGTGCCGTCGGTCTTCAACGCGTAAACAAAACCATTGGAGTCTGCAACGGTGTCGACGTTTTCAAGACCGCCTACTTGAACGGGCGTTACAGCGCGCACACCAATACCGCTGTTGCCGTCGCCGAGCTGACCATTGTCGCCTGTGCCCCAGTTCCAAACCGTCCCATCATTTCGCACGCTGGTGGTGTGGGATCGTCCGGCAGAGATCGCTTTCGCGCTATTGAAGAACGACTCCGCCACTACGAAGCTGATCGCACTCGCAGAGTTGTTCGCAGGATTCGGATCGGGCCGAAAGCTTGTTGCCGACGCGGTGTTCGTGATCTGCGTTCCAGGTGCGGCCGTTACCTTGACGACGATCGTAAAGCCGATACTTGAGTTACCTTGCGGCGGGTCGAATGTGTTGAGTCTTCCGGTAACTGTTCCCGTTTGTCCGACAGGTGGACCAGTACATGTCGCGGCGATGAAAGGAGTCGTACACGAAACGAAAGTTGTTCCGGCGGGCAGAACATCCGTCATCAGGAGGTCGAACGTCGTGCTTGGCCCAAGGTTTTGAACGATGACGTTGTACGTCATGTTCTGACCGGAAATAACCGGATTAGGACTGGCGTTTACAGTAACTTTCAGGTCGGAACTCGGCGGAGGTGGTGGATTTCGCGGTGCAAAAGTAACCGTCTGGGCATTCCCCAGGCTGAGTGGACCAGCCTCAGACGAGTGCGAGCTAATAAGATAACCATCCGGATCACCGGCAGAGATTCCGACGATAACGGGATTGAGGTTCGCGTTGCCGCTGCCGTAGCGCGTTTGAATGGTTCCATCGCGCCTGAGCTCGATCTCGAAATTGATTGGCGTCTCCGTGCCAAACGTCACACCCTGCCAACGAAAGATGACACGGTCGGGATCGGGTTGGACCATGTAAACGTTGTCGGTGGCATTACGATCCGTACGCAGATCGGCCCACATTCCCGCAACCATCGCCAAGCCCTCGAGGTTCGATTCATTCGCGACGGCGAAATCGCCCGAGAAGTTGCCTTGTGGCAGCCCGAACTCGGGCGGGATGGGAATGTAGAGGGCTCCATTGGAAGAAGGTCTTACCGAGTTCGTTACGAATCCGAAGAAATTGATCGGAAACGGCAGAGTGGTGAAATTGTCCGCCAATACGTCGTCGCCTTTTGGACCAACGATGGTACCCGTGTTCGGCGCTGTCAGCGGGGCCGCGGGACCGACCGACACGATGTATGGATCGGCGATGTCGAGCGAGAGCGTGACATCTATCGTCGCGGTGCCGGCGTTGCCGACGTTGTCGGAAGTGCGCAAAGACAGTTGCCCGGTAGGGTGTCGCAAGGGAAGGCTGACAAAGACCGTCCGTTCCGTTCCAGGATCCTGCGTAGTGACAGAGTTCAATCGGAACTGTTCACCTGACGCGGTGTCCGTGAACCGAATCTCGTCGAGCGAAGCACGGGCGGTTGTGCCGTCATCTCCAGCTTCGGTCCACCGAAGTTCAAAGGTCCTTCCGTTTTGTGAAGCAATGCGGAAATTGGCCGGCACGGCGGGAGGCGTGTTGTCGCTTTCCAGCGCAAACTGAATGACTTTATTCGCATTGAGACGGCCACCCGTAATCGTGTGGCTAACGCCGGAATCGACGCCTGACAGGATTAACCCTCGCAGCCTCGCGAGCGAGACGTTTGGATCTGCCGCGCAGGCGAGTGCTGCTGCTCCCGAGACGTGTGGCGCAGCCATCGACGTGCCGCTGAAGTTTGAATACGTGGAACCGTCAGCTTCCGTGTGCGCGGCGACAAGCCCTTCACCGGAATATCCGCGTGGCGTCGTGCTCAGAATGTTCGTGCCTGGCGCGGCGAGATGGACCGTTTTTGGACCACGATTGGAGAACGATGACGCGAGGTCGCCAAACTCTGAAGAGGCTGCGACTGCGATTACGTTCGGCAGATCGAAGCTGGCAGGGAAATGCGGGACGACGTCGTTATTTAATGTCTCGTTACCAGCGGCGGCGACGAACAGTATTCCGGCATCGCCCAGTAGCTTGATTGCGTCGAGTAGCGATTGCGAGGAGTGTTGAGCGCCGTAACTGTTGTTTAGAACACGCAGGTTGACGCCGTGTTGCCGCAACGCCTTCGCATAGTTGAAAGCTTCCAAAAGAGAGGAATCGCTGCCGCCTTCAGGACCAATCGCCTTTAGCGGCAGTAGTTGAACATCCCAGTTAACACCGACCACGCCGGCGGCGTTGTTTCCCTGAGCGCCGATCGTGCCAGCCACATGAGTGCCATGAGAATCCGCGGAGGCGTTATCGAACACCGTACGATCGTGGTTTATAAAATCCCATCCGTTGACGTCGTCGATGAATCCGTTGCCGTCGTCGTCGACGTTGTTACCGGGAGTCTCGCCGGTGTTTACGAAGATGTTGTCTTTGAGATCGCGGTGCTGAATGTCGATGCCTGAATCGACCACGCCGACGACGACGTTGCCGCTGCCGGTGGTTGTGTTCCACGCGGTCTCAGCGTTGATGCCGCCGCCTGCGGCCTTAAGTCCCCATAATTGTGAATAATGAGTATCGTTGGGAACGAGGTCCGGATACCTGATGAAATTCGGCTCCGCATACGCAACATCGGCGCGCGCGCGTAGAGCGCTGATAGCTGCGAGAGTGTCATCAGGAGCGACTCGAGCCAGCATTAGACCTTCGACGAGATCAGAGCCGCCGAAATGATCCACTTGGACATTTAGTGTTCGTCCGGTTGACGTCGAAAGGCGCAGCGACGCTCTCGCCTTGTTGCGGGCCGAGGCGGTGCCGGGCCGGAAACGGACCAGCAGTTCTCCAGGAACGAACTCAGCTTTTTTAGGGGTGATTGACGGTTGATTCTGGGCGCGTGCACTCGGAAGCACGTAGGCGACAATCGCCAGACCCAGCAACAAAGCCAGTGCGACGACAGTGGTAAAACTCACGTACTGCGTTTTTGAAGAACGCAGTGGGGGACGAAAGTTCCTCAACGTCATTAATTCTCCTGGGCCAAAGTAACACAAAGAAGCACAAAACGCAGCAAAAGGCACAAATGATTAAATCAGCCCTCTTGCACCTTTTGTGCCTTATTGTGGCACTTTTTAATGCACCATGGGGTCGGCCAGGGATTCGTCGTTCCCGATGCTGAGGGCCAGCGCGCGGATGGCGGTGCGAGCCTCGTGTTGTTGAGCCTCTGTCAGCATGGACCAGGCGAGGGATATCGGACATTCCGAGTCGTGCGACATCGCCCTGTGACAGACCGGACAGCCGTCCACCGACAACTCGAGCACCACGTAGAGCTTCGCCAGCAACGTGATGATGAGTTCAGCGCGCTTCTTCTGCTCCTCTGATTCGAACATGAACCGTTATCCGCAGACCAGCAGATTAATACTGCAGCGTGTTTTCCCACTTCACTCGCTTCAACAGCGCGAAGTCGGAAAGCATCTTGCCGGCGCCGAGTACGACTGACGTGAGCGGATCGTCGGCAACAAAGACAGGCAATCCCGTCTCAGTGCGCAGACGCTTGTCGAGATTCGCAAGCAACGCTCCACCGCCGGTCAGCACCACGCCGCGGTCAATTATGTCTGCCGAAAGTTCCGGAGGCGTGCGCTCGAGCGCCACACGAACCGCATCGACGATCGAACTGACCGCCGGATCGAGTGCCTGGCGCACTTCCTCATCGGTAACTGTAATCGTTTGGGGGATGCCTTCGACGAGATTGCGTCCACGCACTTCCATCGACAAAGGTTCATCAAGGGGAAACGCACTACCCAGGTGGATCTTAATCTCTTCCGCCGTGCGCTCGCCAATCAATAAGTTGTACTTCCGCTTCACAAACTCAGCAACAGCATTGTCCATCGCGTCGCCGGCGGTACGCACCGCGCGCGCATAGACGATTCCGCCGAGACTGATCACGGCGATGTCCGTCGTGCCGCCGCCGATGTCAACGACGATATTTCCGTGTGGTTCGGTTATCGGGAGTCCCGCGCCGATGGCTGCCGCGACTGCTTCTTCAACCAGGTAAACTTCGGACGCCTTCGCGCGATACGCCGAATCCTCGACCGCACGCCGCTCAACCTGCGTAATCTCGCTCGGAATTCCAATGACGACTCGAGGGCTGACCCACGTCCGCCCGTTGTGCGCCTTGCGGATGAAATGCTGAAGCATCTTCTCAGTGACTTCGAAATTCGCGATGACGCCATCTCGCATCGGACGAATGGCCACGATGTTGCCGGGCGTCCGGCCGAGCATCTCCTTGGCGTCCTTTCCGACAGCCTCGACCTGATTTGTCACCTTATTTATTGCGACGATGGAGGGTTCGCTGAGCACGACGCCACGTCCTTTTGCGTAGACGAGCGTGTTAGCTGTTCCCAGGTCGATAGCCAAGTCGTTGGAGCGCAGTCCGGAGAGCAGGGGAAAGGACATAAGTACACCTCAAAGTTTGTATTTTTTTGTGAGGGCAGGTCCTCGTCGGGAAAAACAAGGACAAACATTATTTAATTTATTGAGGTGTGTGTGTCAAGCGGTATTTTGTGATTTTTGTGATCAATATTGCCAGTTGACGTTCATAAAGCCAGTCCCGCTGGTCGGCACCGTGTACGTGTGATTGCTTCCGGCTTCCCACGTCACCGCTCCATTCGCGGCGATCTTGATGAATTTGAACTGGATCGTCTGTCCCGCCGGAACACCGGCAACGATAAACCAGTTCGGATAATTGGGCGTCAACATCGGACCCACCGCGCCTTGCCAAAGCGAAGACCAGTTACCCAGTTCCACAGTGTTTCCAGTCAGAAAGATGTAGTCGCCCACCTGCGTCGGCGTCGCATTGTTGACCGTAAACGTGATCGGAATGAGCTTGGCCGTCAGCACGGTGAACTGGATCGAGTTCGAAACCTGTCCTCCCGAATTCGTTACCGTGACGTTATAGCTGCCGTTCGTTACCGACGGCGTCGTCACTGTGATCTGCGTCGAAGACCACGAATTCACGGTGGCAGTAGTGGTCCCAAACTTCACTGTGCCCGTAGCTGATCCAAAATTTTTCCCAGCGATGACTGTTTTTACGCCCGGTTGTCCGGTCATTGGTCCAATCGAACCGATCTGCGGTGAGGCTGCACCTTCGGTGAATTGCCAGACGGAGACGGTATGCGCCGGAAGTGTGAAGTTACTGACCGGGTTGTTACCACCCGATCCTGAATTGACGTTGATCGCAAGTCCGCCAAGAAGACCGTTGAGATAGTCTGAATAACTACCAGCAGGAAGCGAAGTATTCAGCCCGCTGATCGTGTAGTTGCTCGTCTCATTCTTATTGATCGCAACCAGTACCACGTTGCCGAAGAACTTTCGTTCGTAGATGTAGACGTCGTTGTTGATCCAGCGTTGGGCCATCGAGCCGTATGGAATCGCCGTGTTGTTCCTTCGCAGCGTCGAGAGTTTGTTGACGAGTTGATAAGCCGTGGTGCTCGTGCTGAAGTTCGTCATCATCGGGCGGTTGTAGGGATCCGTACCGCCACTCGTATCGTTGTGCAGGTACTGCTCCGTGCCGTAATAGATGCACGGGATACCACGGCTCGTCAGCGTGAACGCCATCGCTTCGTGCAGGCGATTGTTATTGTTGTTAATCGAGAGGAAGCGCGCCATGTCGTGATTATCGATGAAGGTGACGAGATCCTCTTTCCAAGTGAAGTTGGTTCCTTCCTGCGAGATCACCGAATCGATGTCGGAGAAGTTTGCGTTGGACGAGCCGAAGACATTTCTGATCGCGGTGTTCAGAGGAAAGTCGAGCAGCGAGATGCCGCTTTTGTTCGCGAACTTGTATGAATCCGCATAGAGCGGATCGGACGTGTTGCCCTGAAACCACTCACCAAACAGAAAACTGTCGCCAAACGTGTAGATCGAATTGGCGAGAGTGTATTGCCAGCCCCAGTTCAGGTGTTTGACTGCATCGATGCGGAAACCATCGACGCCGTGCTGCTGAAACAGTTGCGCGGCGGCCTTCATGTAAGCGTCCATCGTCGGATGCGTTTGATTGACGTCGGCGAGATCGAACAGCGTGTAGTACTGGACCTGGTAACGATCGTCCCAGCCACCGCCTGAGATGTTTGGGTTGTGATGGAAGTAGCCGTTGGTGTCGTTGGTGAAGTTACCGAGAAACGAACCGTTGTCGTAAATCGAGCCAAATTCTCCGGCGTTGTCTTGCGTGGAATGGTTCGGTGCAAAATCGACGATCACCTTGATCCCGTTTTGATGAGCGGCGGTAACGAGGTTATCAAAGTCGGTCCATGAATTACTCGAGTTGCCAAAGTGTTCTTCGATGCGTTTGAAGTCGCGGCCCTGGTAGCCGTGATATGAAGCCGTCGGATTGCCGCTGCCGTCGGGAATGTTCGTGTTGAGATTGTCGACCGGTGGCGAGATCCAGATCGCCGTGACGCCCATGCCGGCGAGATACGACATTTTCTGTTGAATTCCTGCCAGATCTCCGCCCCAGTAAGCACGCCAGTTCGTTTTTGTCGCGTCGTAAAGTCCGGAGCTCTGCGAGGGATTATTATTCGAGCTGCTACCGTCGAAGAAGCGATCGGTAATGATTTGATAGATCGTTTCTCGTTTGAAGTCCGCGGACGTCGCGATTCGCAGCGGCGCGAAGAAGATTGAGAAGAGTAATGAGATAGTAAAGAGTTGACGCATGTGAAGAACCTCCACCCACGGATTACACAGATTAAATCCACGGATTAAATCTGCGCAGAGAGTAACACTTTATCAGTGTTGCCGCCGCAGACGATGACGCCGACGCGTTCGCCTGGTTGAGTTTTGTACCGTCCCGAGAGAAGTGCCGCAAAAGCCGCGGCGCCGCCTGGCTCGGCTGCGACGCGAACTGTTTCCCACAAACTCTTTTGCGCTTCGACGATCTCGTCATCCGAAACGAGCACGACCTCACGCACGTAGCTTTGCGCGATCGGAAACATCAGTTGACCAACCTGCCTCGGTGCGAGCGAATCGGCCGCGATTCCGCCCGCTGGAGCATCGACGGGCTGTCCCGCTCGCAACGCATAATCGAGGGTCGGCGCCGAAGTCGGCTCCACCGCAACCATCTTGACTCTGTCCTGGTACCACGCCGCGACTCCGCCAATCAGTCCGCCACCACCAACAGCGACGAGCAGTGAATCGAGGTTCGGAGCTTGTTCCTCCAACTCCATACCAAGTGTTCCCTGGCCCAGCAACGTTTCGATCGCCTCATACGCATGAATCGGAAGCGCACCGGATTTTGCCCTCCATTCTTCACTGGCTTCGAGCGACTCCGCGTAACGATCGCCGGCGATTACCAGTTCCGCTCCGTAACGTCGAATGCGATTGAGTTTTGCCGGTGACGCGACGGACGGCACAAAGATCGTCGCGGGTTTGTGCAACTTCATCGCCGCGTACGCAACGGCAGCGCCGTGGTTTCCACCAGACGCGGCAACGACGCCCGCGGCAGGAACTTCGCGCGTGAGCATGTTCGTGAATGCTCCGCGTGCTTTGAACGATCCTGAGTGTTGGAAGAGTTCGAGTTTGAACACGATTTTGATCGAGTCAAGTCCGAACTCCGCGCCGTCGACTTCCAAAATCGGCGTCCGGCGGATGTGTGGTCTGATGACGCGCTCGGTTGCTTGAATTCGCTCTCGCGAAAGTGCGGATAGATTGCTCATGATACGAGTTTAAGTTAGCATCCGGACATTATGAGCAACAATCCCCAAAAGCTCTCGGGCGAGCAGATCGTTGAGCTCTGCAAGCGTCATACACTGTTCGAATGGTCCGCGCAAGCGGCGGTCGATCCGATTCCCGTCGCGCGTTCCAAAGGCATTTACTTCTGGACACCGGAAGACAAGCGCTTCATCGACTTTAACAGTCAATTGATGTGCGTCAACATCGGTCATGGCGATGAGAGAGTGATTCGCGCGATTCAGAACCAGGCTGCGACGCTCGCTTACGCAAACCCGTTTATGGCGACTGAAGTGCGCGCCCGCTTGAGTGCAAAGCTTGCCGATCTGACACCGGGCGACATCGACGCGTTCTTCTTCACCAACGGCGGCGCTGAAGCAAACGAAAATGCCATTCGCATCGCGAGACTCTACACCGGACGACACAAGATCGGCGCGCGTTATCGCGGATATCACGGCGGCACCGCAGGCGCGTTAACGCTGACGGGCGATCCGCGACGTTGGGCTGCCGAGCCTGGTATCCCGGGCGTCTTCCGCATTCCCGATTTCTATCATGGCATTCAAAAAGGTTGGGACACGACTGAAGACGTGCTTGCACGCACTGAAGAAGTGCTCGAGCTCGAAGGTCCAAAGACTGTTGCCGCACTGATCGTCGAACCTGTCGTTGGAACAAACGGCATTCTGATTCCGCCGGACGGATACATGCAGGGACTGCGCGATCTGTGTGACAAGCACGGCATCATGCTGATCGCCGATGAAGTGATGGCGGGCTTCGGTCGCACCGGTGAGTGGTTCTCGATCGATCACTGGAAAGTCGTGCCCGATCTGATGTCGATGGCGAAGGGATTGACGAGCGCGTACGTCGCGCTTGGTGCGGTAGGCATGCGACGCCAGATCGCGGATCATTTTGAAAAGAATGTCTTCTTCGGCGGACTTACGTACAACAGTCATCCACTAGCCTGCGCAGCAGCACTGGCGACGATCGCTGTGTACGAAGAAGACAATCTGATCGAGAACGCGCGCCGCATGGGAACGGTGATGCGCGGCCTGCTCGAGGATCTTGAAAGCCGCCATCCGTCAGTCGGCGCGACGCGCAACATCGGTCTCTTTGGCATTGTCGAGCTGGTGCGAAATAAAGCGACGCGAGAGTCGATGACGCCCTTCAACGGAACGTCACCGGAGATGCAGGCACTCGGCAAGTTCTTCCGGCAGGAAGGTCTCTACACGTTTGTGAGGTGGAACACGTTCTTCACGAACCCACCACTCTGCATCACCGAAGCCGAGCTGCGCGAAGCGTTCGCGATCATCGATAGAGGATTGGAAATAACCGATCAGGCAGTAACACTGTAGGGGCGGCACTCCGTGGCTGCCCGCTCGCCTTTCTCATTCTCCCCAAGCTTTAGCTTGGGGGTTTCCTGTGGCGCTAAAATCTGGGAAACCATTTAAATGGTTTCCGAGGTTCTGGAGCGTGTTGCCCCAAGCTAAAGCTTGGGGAGAATGAGAAAGGCCAGCACACTTACGATCCAGCGTCGCCCGCACAGCGCACCGCGAGCACCGTTGATCGCTCACCGATTTCGGTCGCACTCCGCTTGCCTCATAAAACGCACGGGCATCCTGGAAGCGCTACGATACGAGTGAGTGAGTCTCATTCTCCCCAAGCTTTAGCCTGGGGTTTCTTTTCTCTATAGCCTTGAAAACCATTTAAATGGTTTTCGAATGATTCTGGGCGGTATTACCCCGAGCTGAAGCTTGGGGAGAATAGAAAGGGCGCGCTTACCTTTACCTATTCTTCCTTTCCGCGCCGGGTTCGCTGTCGGTTAAGTTCGACACATCTCTCGCCTGCTCAGGTGAATTCGCTTTCTGCGTGCGAGGGTTTTCCCGCTCGCGCATGGCTTTGTTCTTCTTGTCCGTCCGCATGTGATCTTTCTTTTGGCGGTCTTTGTCTGACATTGCAACCCTCCCTTAATTCGCTTTCGTGGTCAGCGCTCGCGCGCGCGACACGCTGTCACCCTGTTCGTACGGCACTGCGTTCTCCTCGGAAATCCGGTAACGCAAAAATCCGCCGACACCGCCGAGTTGTTCAAGACGCGTGCTGTCCTCTATAAAGGTCACCTTCGCTGACGAAAGCACATTCGCACGTTTCACCAGTTCATCCGCAACAGATCGCTGATCGAGTTCGTCAGGCAACGGTTCCTCACCGCGATACAGCGTCAGAACTTTTTCGACCTCTTCTTTGTCGTATTGAATGCTATCCGGCTTCGCAGCGATCAACATCTCCTCAACCTGTCCATTGGATAACGCAGCGAGCGTGTCTGGGACACCAGCCACCCCGAGATCGTCCGCACGGTACTCATTCAAGAGACGATCGACCTTTTCCATGTCAGTAAGAGAATCGTGCCGCCGAAACGCCGTTAGTGACTCTTCAAGCAGCTCGTGCTCAGGCGTGTCAATAGCGAGACTCAAAGCGTCGATCACCTTTTCCTCGAGCGGCTTCGACATCTGTTCGCGCAGCAGAGGAATTACAACGGCTTCATCTCCGGCGAGAATGACGTGCTGGATATCTTCGTCACGCACGATCTTCTCCAGCGTCTCGACGACTTCCTTCGCATGCTGAAGGTGATAGTTTTCTTCATGCCGCTGGTATCTCGCCTGCGACCACCCGCCAACCTTTGCATGCTTCGTCTTCACGTTTTGCAGTTCCTGCCGCTCGACTGCGCGACCGGTCGCGAACACAAAGATCTGCGCGCGATTGGTGTCGGCCAGCACAACCGCGTAGCGCCTGTATTGATCGATTAGCCGTGCGAGCGGGTAAAGATGAGGACGATCGGATACGAACAACCGGTTTCGCTCAAATGGCGCTTCGAAGTATCCGACTTCAAACCAGTCGTTTGCCGCAGAGCAGGCGAAGATTGCGAGTCCCTGCACGTTATCCGGCATCTGTGTTTCCAGATAGCGAGTGATTCTCACAAAGTCCTCGTCAATACTCTGTCGCTCCTCAGAATCATACGACTTGCTCCGCTCATTCAACTGCTTGCGCACGAACGGCATGAAAGTCCGTTGGCCCGTCTCGTTCACGCGCGCGTCGAGATACAAACTGATCACGGGTGCAGGCGTGGGTTCAAAGTTCAGGAGGCGCTGCATCAACTTGTCAGGCACCGTCGTTTCCCTGGCTGCGGTTTGCGTGGTCTCATTGGTCTCATTGACGACATCGGTAGCTTGATTTTCCATACTCGTTCTCCGCTCGTTTTCCGGGTCAGTTTCGCGTCCGAATTACATACGGAACTGTCCGCAGACACTCTTAACTAAAGAGTTTTCTCTTAGGTTTTCCGTACGAACTACAAAAGGAGTTAACGGAAAGCACGTAGGGTTCCAGAGTTCTTAGCTGAGACTTTTGCGCAGCGCGACACGAGCAGCGTGGTAACCGCAGAGACCGTGAACGCCACCTCCCGGCGGCGTTGAAGACGAGCAGATGTACAGTCCTTTTGCCGGCGTGGAGTAGAGACGCGCAGTTGGCCGAGTAAACATTTGTGCGAGGTGCTGCGAGCCGCCATTGATGTCGCCACCGATCAGGTTGGCGTTGTGTTGTTCAAAGTTTGCGGGAGTCATGACGTTGCGCGCCAGAATGCAATCGCGAAAGCCGGGCGCGAAACGCTCGATCTGGTTTTCGATCTTCTCGGTCATGTCGACTTGCGATCCGTTGGGCACGTGGCAGTACGCCCAGAGAGTGTGTTGGCCGAGCGGCGCACGGGAGGGATCGAAGATAGTTGGTTGGCAAAGGATGATGAATGGCTTTTCCGCGTGCTGACCGGAGTTGACGAGTTTCTCTGAAGCAAGGATCTCGGCAAAGGAGCCGGCAACGTGTACCGTCGCGGCTTTTGCACATTCCGGAGATCGCCAGGGCACGGGCGCGCTCAGGGCCCAGTCCATCTTGAATGCTGCTGGTCCATAACGATAACGACTCAACCTGCGACGAAATGCGGATGGAAGCGAATTGCCCGCGATCTGAAGCACCTGCCGTGGTGTGAGGTCACACAGGATCGCTTTTGCTGCTGGAAGATCTGTTAAAGAGTCAACCCGCTGATTCGTAACAATCTCACCACCGAGATCTTTGAAGTGCGACGCAAGCGCATCCGAGATGCTCTGCGCACCCCGTTTTGGGATCGGCCAGCCGTATGCGTGACCGAGCAGACCCAGCACCAAGCCGAACGCGGCGGTTGCAGGTTGATCGAGCGATAGAAAACAGTGTGCAGCCATTCCTGCGAAGAGGGCGCGAGTCTTGTCCTCTTTAAAACGACTCTCGGCGAACGACTTTGCAGAGCGGATCGCATGAATACCAAATCGCGCAGCGAGGAAAGGGTGTCTCGGAAAGCGCGGCGGACCTAAGATATCGTCTGCCAAATCCTGCCAGCGTTCTACGAGTGGCGTCACGAGATTTCGATAAGCCGCACTGTCGACTCCGAAGTTCTGACTCGTTATTTCGATCGAGCGATCGAGTATCGCGGCGGTGCCGTCATCAAAAGGGTGCGCGAGCGCGATCGGCGAGTGAATGAATTCCAGGCCATGTTGTGCGAGAGGAAGCGTCGAAAAGAATGCTGAACCGGCGGTGAGTGGGTGCACGGCGGAACAGGTGTCGTGAATGAAGCCGGGCAGAGTCAACTCGGCAGAACGCGCGCCGCCACCTACCGTCGCATTCGTTTCATAAATACGGACAGCGCGTCCCGAACGCTGTAGTTCAATAGCAGCCGCCAGTCCATTTGGTCCCGCGCCGATGACTATTGCATCCACGCTCGTACTTTTACCATACGTCGTGCGAGTTTGTGTTCTCTGTGTACACATACAACACAAAGGTGCGCGAGTTGCGTCGATCAGGGCACTATGCCTAATACAAATGATCTGATCAAAATAACTGCGGTCGCCGGTGGTGCTCTCTTGCTTAAGTCCGCGATTGACTATCTGCGCGAATACGACCTCAGATACAAAACGGTCTTGATCACGGGCGGCTCGAGAGGGCTCGGCCTCGTGATGGCCCGCGAATTCGCGCGACACGGCGCCAGACTCGCGCTCTGTGCGCGCGATGAAGAAGAGCTCGAACGCGCGCGGCTCGACCTCGAGAGGTTCGGCGTCGAAGTGATGGTGGTTCGGTGCGACGTACGTAACAGACAAGAAGTAAATGACCTGGTCGTCGCCGTCAACGCACGCTTCGGCAACGTCGACGTGCTCGTCAACAACGCGGGAGTCATTCAAGTCGGTCCATTGGAAGTGATGACTGAAGAAGACTTCGAACAGGCGATGCAGGCACATTTCTGGGCGCCGTTGAACACGATCATGGCCGTTTTACCTTCGATGCGTCAGAGAAAAAGCGGACGTATCGTGAACATCACCTCGATCGGTGGAAAGGTCGCAGTGCCGCACCTCGTTCCATACAGTGCCAGCAAGTTTGCTCTGGTCGGACTCTCGAAAGGTTTGCGCGCTGAATTAATTAAGGACGGCATCAGCGTCACGACTGTCTGTCCGGGCTTGATGCGAACAGGCAGCCCGCGCAATGCAGAGTTTAAAGGCCAACATCGATTCGAGTACGCATGGTTCAGCATCAGCGACGCGCTGCCGCTACTGACAGTCAGCGCCGAAAACGCTGCGCGCCAGGTAGTTCGCGCATGCAAGCGCGGTCAGGCCGAACTCGTTATTTCGGTTCCTGCGAAGATCGCAGTGCTCTTCGAATCGTTGTTTCCCGAGGCGATGTATCAGGTCCTCGGCGTGGTGAATCAACTATTGCCTGCACCAGGCGGCATCGGGACACAGAAGGCGAAAGGGAAGGAAAGCACTTCAGCATGGTCTCCGTCCTGGCTAACAACCTTAAACGAAGAAGCGGCTGTACGAAATAACGAAGTCCTTCATTAGACGACGTTCGTTCGTCTGTCTCTTTATGGCGAACGCGCATTATAGCGGAACAGAAACTCCAGATTTTTTGTCCGCGAGCGTACCGAGAATCGCGTGCTCGATCCACTAAACATGGCGACACCGTAAATCACGACCAACGGCACCACGTTTGCACGAGGGGTGAATGTGACGGTAGAGATTTCAAGGACGGTTGAGAAGCAAACAGAGCGAGAGTTTGTTGTATTGAAATAAGGCGAGAAGCCACTTCAATCCCAATGGTTTAATGGGCCTGCATTAATCAACCCATATTGGCCGGGTGGGGGATCAACAAATTCTCAACCCAGCCGGCCATTTATAAAAGTCGCAAGTTTGTGTAATTCGCTCTCCGTGGGCGACGCGCCCGCGGAACCATCCCAGTCTCGGCCGGAGCAGTGCGGAGTAATTATCGGTGCGGAGGTAATTATTATTATGTCTATTAAAACCAACGCAGATCTCGTCTGTTTTTCTCATCTGAGGTGGGACTTCGTGTTTCAACGCCCACAACACCTGCTTAGTCGATGCGCGAGAGATCGTCGAGTCTTCTTTATTGAAGAACCTGTTTACGTGAATGGCTCGATGCGACTTGATGTGCGCGAAACCGATAGTGGCGTGCACGTCGTCGTGCCGCAGTTGCCGGATGGATTACGAAGTGAGATCGCGATCAACGCGGTCATGAAAGAGATGACGCGCCAACTTTTCTGGGAGCACGATATTGAGGAGTATGTTTTCTGGTACTACACGCCAATGGCGTTGAGCTTCACGGACCACTTCAAACCCATCGCCTCGGTTTACGATTGCATGGACGAGCTGTCGGCATTCAAAGGTGCAAATTCGTACTTGCCGGCCTACGAAAAGAAGCTCTTCCGGAACGTCGATCTCGTTTTCACGGGCGGTCAGAGTTTGTATGAAGCAAAGTGCGACCAGCACCCGTCGGTGCATGCGTTTCCGAGCAGTATCGACGCCAAACATTTTGGCAAAGCGCGCGTTACTACTCGCGACCCGCAGGATCAGTCGTTTATTCCTCACCCCCGTCTTGGTTTCTTTGGAGTGATTGACGAACGCTTCGACAGCGAACTGTTGGAGCAGGTTGCAACGAAGCGTCCGGATTGGAATTTCGTGATCATCGGTCCGATCGTTAAGATCGATCCGAACTCACTTCCAAAGAACCCAAACATCCATTACCTGGGAGCAAAGAAATACGACGAGCTTCCAGATTACCTCTCGGGCTGGGACATTGCGCTGCTGTTGTTTGCACGCAATGAATCCACGCGATTTATCAGTCCCACAAAAACGCCCGAATATTTAGCCGCAGGTAAACCAGTCATTTCGACTTCGATTAGAGACGTTGTTCGCCCGTACGGTGAGCTGAAGCTCGTGGAGATCGCTGATACCGCGGATGATTTCATTCAGGCCGCGGAAAAGATTTTCTCGGGCTCTTGCCAGTCGGAGTGGTTGTCCAGAGTGGACTCATTTCTCTCGCGGATTTCATGGGACAAGACCTGGTCACAGATGTCAGCCTTGATCGATCAGGTCATAGCAAAAAGGCGGCGGGCGAGCTCGGCGTCTTTGCCGCTCGACAAAATCAACCAGCGAAGAACGAATATCGCCGCTACAACTTAGAACTCAATAGAACAAGGAGGGTTTCATGTAATGTTTGATTATCTCATTGTAGGCGCCGGCTTTGCCGGCAGTGTACTTGCAGAACGACTCGCAGCAGGTTCGGATAAGAAGGTTTTGATTTGTGACAAGCGCCCACACATTGGTGGCAACGCTTACGATCATTACA
This sequence comes from Pyrinomonadaceae bacterium, assembly GCA_044867025.1. Classification (GTDB taxonomy): domain Bacteria; phylum Acidobacteriota; class Blastocatellia; order Pyrinomonadales; family Pyrinomonadaceae; genus PSRF01. Next base: position 50,468 of record JBIOUJ010000269.1, read on the forward strand.
ACGACGCGGGAATTCTGGTTCATAAGTACGGACCGCACATATTTCACACGAATTCACGCGAGGTGTTTGAGTATCTTTCACGCTTTACTGATTGGCGTCCGTACCAGCATCGCGTCCGCGCGAGCGTGGACGGGCAGATTGTCCCCATCCCCATAAATCTCGATACCATCAATACGCTTTACGGCTTGAATCTGACTTCGTTTGAGGTCGAAGAGTTTTTCAAAAAAGTTGCTGAGCCTGTAGAACACATACGAACGTCAGAGGACGTTGTAGTTAACAGAGTTGGAAGAGAGTTATACGAGAAGTTCTTCAAAAACTATACGCGCAAACAATGGGGGCTCGACCCTTCGGAACTCGATGCGACTGTAACGTCGAGAGTACCGACGCGTACCAACCGCGACGATCGGTACTTCACTGATACCTATCAGGCGATGCCGCTCAACGGGTTCACGAGAATGTTCGAGAACATGCTCGATCATCCGAACATCAAGATCATGTTGAACTGCGACTACCGCGAGATCGAGAAAGAGATTCCTTTCGCGGAGATGATCTACACCGGCCCGGTCGATTCGTACTTCGATTATTGCTACGGCAAGTTGCCGTACCGGTCGCTGGAGTTCAAACACGAAACACACGACGTCACCGTTTATCAACCGGCGCCCGTAGTGAATTATCCGAACGAGCATCTCTACACGCGCGTTACGGAGTTCAAGTACCTGACCGGGCAGGAACACCCGAAGACGAGCATCGTTTACGAGTTTCCGAAGTCGCAGGGTGATGCGTACTATCCGGTTCCGCGCAAAGAGAACGCGGAGTTGTACGCGCGCTATAAAGCGCTTTCAGACCGGACACCAAACGTTCACTTCGTTGGTCGTTTGGCGACGTACAAGTACTACAACATGGACCAGATCGTAGCCCAGGCTTTGACTACTTACGGCAAGATTGCCGGCATGAAGAGAATCGAGGCGACGGTCTACACTCACGGCAATGGAAAAGGCAATGGTTATGGTTTGATATCTGATCGCATCGTTCCGCCGGAACGAGTGATTTCAGCGGTCAAGCGTTAAAGGTATTCGCACAGGACGAACAAGGGGGAAGTTTTTTCATGGATCTCAGGGTGGGAGGTGTGTATTGTCTCCCCAATGGGCGACAGCTTATTGTTTTGGGTAAACGTGAGAATGGGAGAGTTTCTTATCGGCTTTCGTGTGGGACCAGTCAATACGAGATCAGCGATGAGGGCCGGTTGATTTGCGACGGTAAACTCACCGCGTGGGACGTTTCAAATCTGGACGATACGGGCCACTCAGTAGGCCACGAAAAAGCACAAAAGGCACAATATGATGATTAGAGCTTTGTGCTTTTTGTGGTCTCTAATGTCGGCATGATTTTTAGCAGAAAAGAGATCCCCCGACCGGAATATCCGCGTCCGCAATTTGTTCGCAGCATCTGGTTCAACCTTAACGGCGAGTGGGAGTTTGCGTTTGACGATGCCGATGAGGGACTAAGTCTTGGATGGTATGACGGCCGGAAACTGCCTCTGCGCATCGTCGTACCATTCGCTTACCAGACTGCGCTCTCAGGTATCAACGACAAATCGATCCACGAAGTCGTCTGGTATGCCCGGTCGTTCGAACTTCCTGAAGAGTTTTATAAGCGCGACCTGTTATTGAACTTCGGCGCCGTCGACTACGCCTCAACTGTCTGGGTCAACGGTCAGGAAGTTGGACACAATCGCGGTGGTCACGTTCCATTCCAGTTTGATGTCGCACCATATCTCAAGCCCGGTGAGAATCGTTTAACTGTTCGCGTCGAGGATCGGCAGGATCCGCAACAGCCTCGCGGTAAGCAATCGTTCACTGGTGTGCCCGAAGGTATCGATTACTACTGCACCACGGGAATCTGGCAAACCGTTTGGCTCGAACCCGTCCCACCAATACGCATCGAAGAACTGCGCGTCATCACACACGCGAAAAGAAACTATCTCGAGCTGACAGTGTTTCTGCATGCGCCTTCTTCGGCGTGGCGCGTCGAAGTTGAAGTGCTCGAACAAGGAAAGCGAGTCGCGATAAGTGAAGACTCGACAGCGGTCGCGACGGGTCGAATCGGTCTCAGCATTCCGTACGCAAAACTCTGGTCGCCAGAGTCACCACATCTTTACGATCTGCATGTCCGCCTGTACGACGGCGACAACCTGCTCGACGAAGTTGGTTCTTACGTCGGACTGCGCGGAATCGAGTTGCGCAACGGCAACATTCTGATCAACGGAAAACCCACTTATCTGAAGATGGTGCTCGATCAGGGCTTCTGGCCTGAAGGTTATCTGACGGCGCCTTCCGACGAAGCACTCCAAACAGACATCGGATGGATCAAGATGTTTGGATTCAATGGCGCGAGGAAACACCAGAAGATCGAGGATCCTCGTTGGTTGTACTGGTGCGATCGTCTCGGGTTGCTCGTTTGGGAAGAGATGCCGAACGCGCGCGAGTGGTCGCCGAAAGCTGAAAACGCGTTGTCCGCGGAATGGCAGGACGCGGTCAGGCGCGACTATAACCATCCGTGCATCATCACGTGGGTTCCGGTTAACGAGAGCATGGGCTTTCCCGGTTTGAGCTCGGAACATGCCGGACAGTACGCGTTCATCGAACGGATGGTGCGCGTCACCAGACGTCTCGACTCCACTCGCGCAGTAGTCGATAACGACGGCTGGGAACATACCGACATAACCGACATCTGCGCGATTCACGATTACACACCCAGCGCGGAAAAAATCCTCGCTCGGTACCAGGAGATGTTGAGTGGTGGTGACTTGCCGCCAAAGGTTTGGGTCGACAAGCCGCTGTTTGCGCGCGGGTCGAGATATCGAGGACAGCCGATTGTGTTGTCAGAGGTGGGCGGCTTCTTAACGATACCTCCGGACATCCCGCCCGAGAAACGCGATCTGCTTTACCGGTTTTACGATTCGTTCCAGACGAACGAAGAACTGTTGGAGAAGTATCGCGACCTGATGAAGGGCATCGCTTCGTTGGAATTTCTTGCAGGGTTTTGTTACACGCAGTTGACCGATATCGAGCAGGAGATCAACGGACTACTTACGTACGACCGCAAACCGAAGGTCGATCCCAAAGCGATCGCGGCGATTCATGAAGAGCTCTTCAGGAAGTTGGGATAGGCCGCAGATATCTTACAAAAGCGTTGTAAAAGGATTTTTAGGGCTTGGTTGGCCCACGACTTGACTGAGGGAAAATATGCGACACCCCACTGACGTCGATCGACTTGCGGCGCGTCATAAACCGCCCGGTCAACCAGTGATGCACCAGGACTGGGGCAAGCTGCTCTTTATGCACTGGCGCATCAACGAGAATCTGCTGCGGCCGCACGTACCGCCATCTCTCGAGATCGACACGTATGGCAGTTCTGCGTGGATTGCAATTACGCCATTCACGATGTGGGACATTCGAGCGTTTCCGCCGTTTGTCCCACCGGTGCCGGGTTTGGACTCAATGCACGAGCTGAACGTGCGTACTTACGTTCACTACAACGGTGTTCCGGGCGTGTGGTTTTTCTCGCTCGATGCAAACAGTCGAGCCGCAGTCCTGGGTGCGCGCACTTTCTTTCACCTTCCTTACTACAACGCGGATATCGACATGCAAGGGAAGACGTCGATCAAGTACCGTCTGAAGCGGCGTGATGATCCGCCTGCTCAGTTCAAGGCTGACTGGAAAGTTGGTGATGCGCTGCCGCAATCACAACCCGGTTCGCGAGAGTTCTTCTTAACCGAGCGTTACATACTTTACACAGAAGTCGAAGGCGAACTCTTTCGCGCCCGCATCTACCATGAACCCTGGCAACTCTACAAAGCTGAGTTAACAAATTTCGGTTCATCGATGCTCGAGGCGATACAGATAACCCAACCCAAAACTCACCCCATCCTGCACCACGCAGAAGAAGTAAGTGTCGACATCTGGAATCTCGAGAGCGTCGAAGACTAGCTTCTTCTTTGTGCAGTCTGTGTACACAAAGCATGATGCCGAATTAGGTGGAAATCGGATCGTTAAAAGTGGTATAAAGCACGCACCAATTCCCCTAAGTGTGGTACCCGTTCGGTTGGTCCCGGCCTCCGAACCTTCTCTCCGTGCGGGTTTTACGATCAACTCCTTTCAAGGGGGCCCGATGTTAAAGTCACTCTCTTTCGTATTCGTCGCCGTACTGTCAGGTGTGTGCGCCAACGTTGTTGTAGCCCAAAACTACAGCGTCAACTCTACGAACGCTTCCATCGCTTCACCTGAGGCTAAAGCCGAAGCAAAACGGCTTTATAAAGAAGGAGTGAAGTACGGCCTCGCGGGCTTGTTCTCACAGGCCGCAGAGATCTTTGAGCGAGCAGTAAAACTGGATCCTCAATACGCGGATGCCCATTTTGCCTTGGGCCACGCGTATTTTGATCTCCAACAATGGAAAAAAGCCGCCAAGAGCTTCGAACGAGCGGTTGAGTTGAACCCGCGAGATCAGGAGGCAACCGAGTTTTTATCGCTCGCGCGCAGCCTGGCTTTTCAGGGGCCGCCGCGAGTTGCAACACGTTCAGAACCCGAGCCGAAGCCCCAAGGCGTCGAAGTCTCGATGACCGTTAAGCCTCCCCAACCGTCACCACCGGCGAAAACCGAAAGCTCCCCAAACGAACCTGTTAAAGCCGAACCTGTTAAAACCGATGACGCTAACGCCGCCGCCGCAAATGAAGTAGCACTTACGAAGATCTACCGAGTTGGGCCTAACGATGTACTTGATATTCGAATCAACGATTCCGCCTCACCGCAATCGACCTTGTTCACCATAACGCCGTCAGGTTTGTTAGAGCATCCATTACTTGCTGAACCATTGCACGCGGCTGGTCTAACAGTCGACGAGATCACCGCGAGCTTTGAAAGCGAGCTCAAACGCCGCGCATTGAGCGAGAACCCGAAAGTGCTGATCAGTGTTCGTGATTATGCGAGCCACACGATCCTTGTGAGTGGGCTCGTGAAAGATTCAGGGACCAAGATTTTGCGGCGTGAGGCGATCCCGCTGTATGTCGTAGTCGCAGATGCTCAGCCGCTGCCTGAAGCCGCAAGAGTGACTGTTGTACGAAACGAGACGAGCGAGACGTTCGAAATCGATCTCGCCCACGCGACTGAGATGAACCTGCTGGTTCGTTCCGGCGACGTGATAACGCTGCTTGCAAATGTGGAGCAGTTTGTTTACGTCGGCGGTGAAGTGAAGTTGCCGGGCGAGAAGACGTATCGACGTGGTCTGACTCTGACGCAGGCGATCATCTCCGCGGGAGGCCTCACGCCGAAAGCGAAAGAAGCCAGCCTCGCACGTGATGATGGTAAGGGGTTCCTGGTGGTTACTCGTTACAAGTTGAAGGAAATTGATTCAGGTAAAGTGCAGGACCCATTGGTCCAGCCGGGTGATCGGATCACGATCAAAAATTAGCCATGGCAGCGACACTAAAACAATTCGCGCCGTACGACCCCGTCGCAGAGGACCTCTGGCGCGTGGCGGAGACAGGCGACGTCGACGCGCTCGATCAGATCTTCCTGCGAAGAGTTGACGTCAACGCGCGAAACAAGCACGGAATGACGGCACTGATGAGGGCTGCGTACCACGGTCATGAGCGAATGGTGCGCACGCTACTCCAGCATGGTGCGGATCCAAACCTGTTTCGAAACGACAAGTTCACCGCGCTCGCACTGGCGGCGTTCTTTGGTCACACGGGGACGGTCAGGATCCTCGTCGAGCACGGAGCTAAGAGGGAAGTGATCACGCGCTGTGGTGCGTCGGCTCACGCGTGGGCCACCGCGCGAATCTTTGAAGAAGCGGCACGCTATCTTGCTTCACCGACACCCGCTCCTGCACCGGTCCCGGCGCAGGTTGTTACCTTTACTCCTGCACCTGTTGCTCCTGCTCCTGCACCTGTTCCTGCTCCTCTTCCTGAGGTTAGGACGCTCAAAGATCCGCCGGAGATTTGGGATCTGGTCCATGAAGTACCGCGGGACTTCAACGCAGGCTCTGCATTCGTTACGCGACTCAAGTCGATGAAGACGAGTTTTGTTCTGGGTGTCGCGGCGGTTTTGTTGGTGAGTGCTGCGTGTGTCATCGGCCTAACGGTTCGAAGAAGATCACAAGCACGCAATCTGCCTGCGCCACCTTCGGTTATTCAGAATGTTGTAGGAAGTGACGTGAGTATCCCGTCGCATGTCGAAGATACGAGCAGCGCGACCGCTGTTACTGAACCGATACCAGAAGCGCCCATCACGAATGACAAACGTCCTCGGAAAGTGACGCGGCAACTAAGGCCGGTTGCTACAGTTGCTGAAGAACCAGTTCAGACCGTTGAGAGCAGGGAAGTGCCGGCAGCATCGCCTGTGACGGTTGCAACACCTAAGCCCGAACCGCGTAAGCCTACGGTGAGTCCGCAGCTAATTTCTCCCAACACGAATGCCCCGAAGGCGAAAGTGATCCAGTGGCCATAAGAACAGCCACAAAAAAGCACATAAGTATGTGCCTTTTTGCGGCTTAATCTGTGCCACTTTGTTGGTTAGGCCTTCGCGGAGGAAGTCTTCTTCGCACGTTCTTGCGTCATCCATTCACGCATCGCGGCGATGTGGCCCGGAGCGCGCTTGTCCGTCCATTCCTCAAATCGCGTTGCTGCCCTTTCCAGGTTTGAGAGCATGTGCGGCGCGTGATACGCCTCGCGAAACTGCGGCACGACCGTCTTGACTTGTTCCCAGACGCCAAAGAATTCGCCGCTCGTTTCAAAGAAGAGCTCTTCGTCGAGGAGTCCGCGGTTGAGCAGCGCGCATGCTTGCTCCCAGTATCCGATCACCATTCCGAAGAAGGTGCCATGTTCGGTGCCGGGGGCAGCGAGCTGCATGGCCTCTTCCATTGTGTCGGCTTTGTAATTCTGCTGAAACCAATCGCGTGCCTGCCGTAATCGGGTCTCACGGCGCAGATCGTAAACTTGCAGGTGTAGTTGTGCTTGTTCGTGCGTTGGTTGGGTTGCCATAACGCTCCTTTCACTTTCTATTTATGGATGGCGGCATTGTACCTCTCAGAGCAAAAAAGTACGAATCGATCGCGCGAGTGATCATTATTGAGACACAAAGTCTGTCAGAGTGCTCGATAACTCCTTTTTCGCGAGCACTACGATATTTGCGAGCACTCGCGAGTGTAATCAGGGAGGTAGTACGTCGATGGCATCACTTTGGAAGCTCGGCAATCTCGGCTGGCGCGAATTAGCAAAGCGGGTCTGGCACGAAATTCAGGAAGATGATGTCTTTGGCCGCGCGGCGGAGTTATCGTACTACTTCCTGCTGGCGCTCTTTCCGTTTTTGATCTTTATCACTTCGATAATTGGTCTGATACTCGGTTCGGGAACCGGCACGCGCCACACGCTGTTTGATTACCTCGCTCGCGTCATGCCTCCCTCTGCATATCAACTGATCAGCTCCACGATGACGGAAGTTTCTGCCGCGAGCAGTGGTGGAAAACTCTCGTTTGGTCTCCTTGCAGCGTTGTGGGCAGCGTCAAACGGTTTGACGGCGATTACGAGTTCACTTAACGCTGCTTACGATCTGAAAGAAAGTCGACCGTGGTGGAAGCAGCGACTCACCGCGATCGGTTTGACGATGGCGCTTTCGGTTTTCATTATCTCGGCGCTGTTGCTCGTAGTGGCCGGCGGCGGGATTGCGGAGTGGCTCGCGAGGACTTACGGTTTCGGTCCGACATTTCCGTTTGCATGGAAAATCATCCAGTGGCCGGTGGTGCTTGCTTGCATGACCCTCGCGTTCGCGTTGGTCTATTACTTCGCGCCTGACTTTCGCGAACAAGCCTGGCAGTGGTTGACTCCGGGAGCCGCGATCGGCGTCGCGCTGTGGCTGTTAGTGTCGATCGCGTTCCGCGTGTACCTGCACTTCTTCGACTCCTACAGCGCCACATACGGATCGCTCGGCGCCGTGATCATATTGATGTTGTGGCTCTACTTCACAGGCGCCGCAGTTCTAATCGGTGGCGAGATCAACTCCGAGATCGAGCACGCAGCAGCGGAGCAAGGACAGCCGGAGGCAAAAGAGAAGGGCGAGAAAGCCCCGAATGAGAAACCCGGCACAGCTCAGGCTGCGTAGCGACTCGGCGCAGGCCGTGGTCTGTGTTGTGATGCGATCGGAATCGCCGTCTCCGTGGCTCCTTTGAATCCTAAAATGTGCCAGTTCAGACATTAGATGACTTAAGTGATATCACTCGTATAAGCATAAGTGCGGTCGGTTAGTAGATGGCCAGCACGATAGTAGAAGAACTGATCTCTTCTTCGATATCTAATATCGTTGGAGCAACTTCTCGGCGGAACACCTGATCCGCATCGGAAACAAAGTCCAAATCCCATGACGCACTCTTAATTTCCGAAGAAAATTTGATCATGGCACTTCGGAATCGTGTCAATGGACGCTCGAGTTCTTGTCGAATGTCCAGCCGGAGATCATTTTCGAGAGAAAGTTTCTGAGTACCTTGTTCGTCAAAGACGTGTGGAGTGGCACCAATCGTTATGTGAAAAGCGTCCATGAGTTCCATAGTGTCATTATCATGTCATCATCGACGCAAAGCGGACGCAAGGACACCACAGTGCTTGTCAAAGCAGGTGCGCTAAGAGCAGGTGGAACCACTCATAATCCAGCGCGCGCTGTTGATGCTGATACACTCCCATAGCATTCAATATTTGCAGTTGTCGCGGCAGTTCATCCAGATCAACGCCGAACCATCTTGGATAGCCGATTTTGCCTGTCAACGGATTGTGCTCAAAACGAAACAGCGTCCAATTGCCAAACCGATCCGCTGCTTGGTTAACTCTGTAACCGAGATTGAAGCTCCCGAAGCTTTCTCGATCGCGTAATGCTTCGATTTCGCTCGGTACCGATGGCGTCGGACTTATTCGAGCCCTTCCAATCATCCGATAAATGCCGGTGGATTGAGTATACAAATCATTTATGACACGAGCTTCGAGTAACAAGCGCACTCGTGAATGCGATCCCTTGACCTCTACCGAAAGTGGACGCTCCGATATAACGAGTTTTCCTACTTCACTCGCATCATTGAATGTATCAATGAGTGACCTCAGAACCTCTACAGGTTCGGCGAAAGCTTGTTGAAGAAGGGCCTGTCGTTCACTATATCTTTCGCGTTCTTCACGCTCTTTTGACTGCTGTTCCGTTTTGTTAAGAAGCGTAGTCGTCGCCTTCTGAACCAACGAGCTAACGTCGGGACCTCCTTCAGCTCCGCGCGAACCTTTCTGCAGGCGCGCGATAACATTATCCCAAGACAGGGGACGTCGCGCTGGGTTCTTCTGCAACATGAGAGTGATGAGCTGAACCAAATCCTCCGGCATGTCGGACCGAACAACGCGCAAGTTCGTTGGAGCAGTCAGAACGTGCGCGTTTCTCCAAGCTATGAGACTGTGATCTCCAGGTGTTGGCTGGACCGGCCAAGTGAGCGTCGCAAGTTCGAAAAACATGACTCCAGCGGAATAGATGTCCATTGCGACGGTATTGGGCCCGTGCTCAAATGCCTCAGGGGCTTGATAGGGGAGTGTACCCCAGCCCTTGAAAGTCTCAGATCTCGTTGCGGCATCAGCGAGTTTCGCGAGTCCGAAATCTGCGATCTTGAGCTGCTTCGTTTTTCCGTCAACGAGAACGTTTTCTGGCTTGAGATCCCGGTGAACAACCTTAGCGTTGACAGCCTTCATTCCTTCCGCAATCTGCAAGTACATCGCGCGTAACTCTTCCGTGGATGGCTTAGAACCGTTAGAGCGGTTCGCCTCGATCACAGAGCGCAGAGTGCCACCTTCCACAAACTCCATCACCAAGTAGGGGGGACCTGATGCCTCCTCGCCATCATTGACGTGGATGACTCGCACGACATTTGGATGGACGATACCTTTGGCGAGACTAGCTTCATTCTGGAGCGTACGCAATTCGCTTTTGTCTAGAGCTGAGGTCAGAACCGTCTTAATTGCCACGCGTGTGCCGTCCGGCAGCGAGCCGGCGAAGACTTGACCGAAACCACCTCGGCCAAGCAATGAATCTACCGTGATGGCCGCACCATCAGGGCCATCAAGAATGACGCCAGGACGAATCTCCATGTACCTGAATGACGAATAGGAAAACGCGCACCTAAATTAATCAAGCGTTAGCCCGTAATCTTACAAACCATAAATAACCTTGCTATTAAACCATACCACTACATTCCGGATGGGTTGTTTGCAACAATGAGGTATTTAGCATTTTCAAAACCTAATTTAAAGAACTGGCAAAACTAGTGAAGCAGTGCGTGGCTTGGCAGCCGCGAATCGTCTGAGACTCGCGTTATGTATGATGTATGTACGGCAGGCGCGTGAATGGTCCAATCGAAGAGACGTTTTGAATTTGGCAGCACTTTTTCGAGGGTGATAGATCGGCTGAACTGTGATATAGTGCGAGCACTCCACCAAAGCGAAGCGGGCCGACTCGTGTGCAACCACGAAATCGACCCTAGACCCTCAACCTTCCTTAGAAAGGATGAAAGTCATGCTTAATCATAGCAGTGCAAGAGACTATGCAGAAACACCTCACGTAACCAACTCATCCACGACCACAGTCAGTAAAGCTCTTCAACGACGTGCGCAATCAGTCATAAACGACAGGTCCATTGATCCGCAGAGCCGGGCCGTGATCCGTTACGGTTTGGAAACGAACGATCCGTGGCTTGCCGAACTGGTGCGCCGCGTCGACGCGGGCGAAGCTGTCGTCGATATCGATTTCTCGGAGTTCGCCGAAAACAGCGAACATGATTCAAGGGAAGAAAAGATCGAAGCACTGGCGGAACTCATCTGTCGTGCCGGCGATGAGCCCGAAACAAAATCAGCTGCGTTGCTCGTGCTCATGGCGACGCTTGAGAATGCAACGCATCCAAAAGCACTTGCAAACACGGCGAAGCACTTTGCTTTCGGTCGCTGCGGTGAGTTGAATGTATGTGGCATGGTTGACGCTCAGATTGCAGTACTCGAGCGCGAGTTGTTAGCGGGCAACATGCTTGTGGCCTAAACCTCTACACCTGGTAGCCGGTTTCTCCCACCGGCTACCGGCATAACAATCCTCCATTTCCCCCCGCTTCTCCGAAGAAAAACTTATGCAAAGTGTGGGCAGTGTGTCGATGAAACTCCCAATTGTGAGTCGGATCGGTGGTGTGGCGTCCGTCTACTGAAAAATCTTGTGTGCGTTGGACCACGTCTTATACATCCTGGCGCGTATGATTTGTAGCTCGTGGCAAATTGTGATTTGAACCGCTGCGCGAATGACTGAGATCGATCAGCAGATGTTCAAGTCCACGGGCATTGAATACATGATGCGGCGAGTTCAAATCTGGAATCGATCGCCGCCAACAATGAGAGCGAAGTCTAATGCATGATCTTCGAGATTCACTCTGCAATCTATTAGCGCTTGTGCATTGCCAGTGAGGCGCAGGGAATGATCGGAAGCGTCATGCACATTAGGCGGAGCGTTCAAAACATTCCACAGTGCGTTCAAAACATTACGCTTCGACTTCAGTGCGCAACTGCTGACAATTTGTGTGCGACTTGGAGCAATGTCGGCGTGAAATTTTGCCGATCGCGAGCGGGCAGATCGCTGGCGTGTGGTTCAATATGTATTCGGTGGAGAGCAGGGAAAAAGATGGAAGGAACAATGCTTTTGTGCTTACAGCGTTGAGATGGCGTTTCTCCGAGAATATAGCGCCGTACCCGTTCAGTAATTTCCATACTACAGAGGATTAAGACTGAGATGATATTTGTTAGAACTAACGAAAGACCTGTTTTCTGTTCGTCCCGAGAAATTCCACTTGCGAAGGGAAGTCGCGGAAAGATTAACTCGCACCTAAAAGCTTCCCGATGGCCTTACCGATAGGCACGTGGTCATTCAAAAACTTCCACATAAAGTACAGCGCAATGATAAACAGCACCCACCTGAAAATGCGGTACTGCCACCTATCTAGTGGGTCTTGATTGTTTTGATTATTGGAATTCTGGCGTGACGAATCGAGATTCGGAGCAGACATACGACAGTTCCTCGAAGGAGTTACCTACTCCTCTAGGCTCCTAATAGCACCTGCAGCAATAGGGCTTATAGGAGATAACGCGCTCGCGTTACGAGTTTAACTGTCGCATTCCTCCTGCGACGTTTCCGACAAGGCTTAGTTCCCTGAAAGAGGCTCCAGGAACGAGAACTAACCTCGATAACAGCTTCTGTTTGAACTCTAGGTTTGACCTACGGGTAGGAACAAAGCTGTTATGTACAGACTTCTACTTCATACACATAAACGTTGTCAATATTCTACCGCGCTCGGGTCTGTTTGAGCTGAAGGAATCGCGTGACTCGTGCGGGGTCGATGGTGTTGGACCAGAGACCGTCGACCTTAAACGACGAGCCGATAATGAAGCCGTCAGCCTCACTGTAGAACTCGTCAATGTTGCTCTCGCTGATTCCAGAGCCGAGGAATACTGGCAAGTGACAATGAGCTTTGGCCTCTTGAACGTCGCCGGCCTTCGGCGCCTGGCCGGTGACGCTGCCGGTGACAATCACGCAGTCGGTGCCCATGAATTCGACGGTCTCTGCTGTTTCACCAAGGCTTACGTCTGCGGTGATTGCATGTGCCGAGTGTTTCTTCTTCACGTCAGTCCAGACCTGTACTCGATCAGCTCCGATCATCCGGCGATAGCGCAGCAACTTCGCCGCTGACGCCTGAATTAAGCCTTCGTCCGCGACATGCGCGTACGCATAACCTTCTGCGCGGATGAAATCCAGGCCTGCGGCATGGGCCACCGCCATCGCTTCGATGTTTGCGCCCGCAAGGATTTGCACGCCGACGGGCATGCCGCACTCATTCTTCACCTCGCTGCCAATCGCGGTCATTGCCGCTACGATCTCTGGTCCAACTTCGCCACGCATGTACGGCACGTCATGCATGTTCTCGATGATCACACCATCAACACCGCACTCGCGGTAGATCTTTGCCTCCGCTCGTGCAGACACGACTAGCTCTGCGACGTGCAGGGAACTCCTCGGAGTCCCCGGCAACGCCCCAACGTGAATTACGCCAATGACAGGTTTGGAATTGTGGAAGAGGGAAGTCATTATCCACAGATTACGCAGATTACACCGATTCCTTCAATCGTTCTGTGTAATCGGTGTAATCTGTGGATGAATTATCGTTTTTGCGTGTAACTCTCTCGCGCTCTCACAGCGAGATTCGGCTGGTCCACGCGAACCCTGATCACGCGACGCTCCCCGGTTTCCAGTCCAGTCTGCGGGTAATAACCGAGACTGTATTGATAGCGAAGCTCTTCGGCTATCCTGGAAAAGGCATTCGACAACTGTGTGCGATCGTTTGCCTGGTATAGACGCCCGCCTGTCTTGTCTGCCAACTGGTGCAGGAACTGATCGGCGAAGTCGTAATCAGCCTTGGTAGGCGCACCCTGAATGGCCGGGTTGCTGTAGGTTACCTGCGAAGAGCTCCTGCTCGGGAAAGGCCAGTTACTGCTGCTGTTTTGGGTTATCGTGACGTTTGATGGACGCTGCGTTGCGGCCATGTAATCGGTCGTGTCGTACTGGATCGGGTAGATGAGCACATCTCGCTCGTCCACCTCGCGCAGCGTGGTTTGAGACGTAGCCTGGTAGCTCGACGTATCTACGCCGTCAGTGAAAAGCACGATCGCTTTCCGGCCGTCGATCTTGTTCAAGCGCTCTTTGATGACGAGATCTATCGCGTCGTAAAGACGTGTGGAGAATCCGGTTCGCGCATTTTGTTGAATGACTTGGGTAACAACGTTGAGGTCATTTGTTGCTTCGGTCAGTAACATGACCATCTCGTCGAAGGTCACCACCAGAACACGATCCTGCGGACGCAGTTGTTTTGCAAAAGCGATCGCTGCTTCCTTGATCTCCCAAAGGTGGAAGATCGTCGAACCAGACGTGTCGAGCACGAGGGCCACTGTGAAGGGTTTCTCAGTCGGCTCGAAGTACGCGATCTTCTGCTCGACGCCGTTTTCCATGACCTTGAACTGGTCGCGCTTGAGATCGGCAATGAACCGGCCCTGACGATCGAGAACACTCACGGGCACTGTGACGAGGTTCGTCTCAATGCGCACCACATCGCCTTCGCTGACTTCTTCGTCGGTGTTCTTGTCGAGAGGAGTTCCCGAAAGCTCGCTTGCGGCAGGTACATTCCGCAACACGGGTTGGGTAGCGACCGCGGTTTTATTGTTCCCCACCAACTCAGGCGCGCGCTCTTCCGCGACAGCGGCATTTACCTTCCGGGGTCGGGATGCTGTCGCTGCTGAAGCGGCCGGCTGCGCGGCAGACTCTGTCGCAGGCGGAACAAAACGTGATTGTGCATTCTCCTTTTTGAGCACGTAGGCACCGTGCGGGCACGATGTGGAAGTCTCATAAGCGACAATCACATAACCTGGAGGAATTGGGACGCCCTGGCAAATTCTTAGAGGCCCGCCGGACGCTTTCTCGCGCTGAACTCGTTGAGTCTTCGTTTGCGCAAAAGCAACCGAGGGCAACAGAGAGACGACAAGGCACAACCGGACGATTGCACGCGTCATAGTCGTTGCTCCTAACTGAGACCTTAGGAAATTGGCGGGGATTATAGCATACGAGGACCCTACAGCTTCAGGCCTGAGCGGGCGCGGAGTTCGAGGGCTGTTACGGCCCGGTTTTGGCGACGGTCCGGAGGCAGGGACTCGATTGCCAGCAGTGCGGCTTTGAAGGTTTCGCGGGCCTCCTCAATCCGGCCGGCATTTCTCAGAATCTCGGCACGTCGCACCAGCCACATCTCCTTGCGCTCGGATTGTGCTGCTATCAAATCCAGCCGAGCCAGCGCAGCATCGTAATTCTTGCGACGCGACTCCAGATCGATGGCCAGCAGTTGCAACGTGACGACTGGCCCAAGTCGATGGATGCCTTCGTCGAGTCCGCGCAACGCGTCTTCGCTGTGTCGTTCGTCTTCGGCGAGCACTTGCGCGCGCTCTATGTAAAGCTCGGGCTCGGGAGCCGGCGCTAACGTCAGAGCTTGTGTGAAGTCTTGAGCTGCCTCGACGCGAGCTCCCATTTTCGCAAGCACCCTCGCACGCGTAACAAAACCCTCAACGTGATCAGGTTGCCGCCTTAGAAATCGATCCAACACCAGCTTCGCCTGCTGAAGCTTGCGAGTTTCAAACAACATTTTGCCGCGCGCGAGATCGACCATTGTCAGGCCTGGTTGCAGACGTGCGGCCCGGTCGTAATCGGCTGTGGCACGAGGCCAGTCGCGGTGAAGGCGATGCAGCTCACCGCGTTGCAGATAGAGTGATGCGTTCTTCGGGTCGCGTCTGATCTTCGCGGTGACGGCTACGATCTGTTCGTGCAGACCTTCGTGAGCGCGTGCGAACGACGATAGCAGCGTCAACAAGATCACGACGACCGTAAAAACCCTGACCAGTTGTCGGAAGTCTTGTATCAAGGCCGCACTGCCTTTCTTTCCAGCATCAGGTCAGGACTCTCGATCTGAACCGACGGAGAGAGCCGGATACTGCCGCGAGGTAACTTGTTCAATGTCTTTGCACTTGCAACGTTGGAATAGGCGGAATTCCCGCCCGTGTTGAAAGCGCGTACGCGGTAAGTGTATGTCGTGTTCTTGGTCAGACCAGTGTTTGCGAATGTCGTAACATTGGAGCCTACCTCGGCCACTTGCGCGAAGTTTGTACAACCGGCACCCGTGCATCGCTCGATCCTGAAGCCGCTTTCATCGTTCGAGTTGTCGGTCCATGACAGGTTGATCTGAGTGGTCGAGAAAGTCGTTGCCGCAAGATTGGTAGGAGCAGCGGGTGTCGCAGGCCCGGCGACTCCCTTAACGATTGTAAATGAATCGGCGAGGGCGCCATTCTCGCGCAGGAACTTCGCGTCGAGAGTATTGCCGTTAACGTCAAGAACCATCGAGCCGAGATTATTCAACGAGATGAACATGGCTGGGTGGTTCAGCGTTCCACCGGAAATCTGTCCGGAGCTGCCTGCGACCGCGTACACCGCTCCCTCGTGAGCGCCTGCGCCTAAAGTTGCTTTGGTGTAAGCACCCGTCTCAGCCGGTCGTCCGCTGCCTCCATCTTTCTTCATCGCGTTGGTGAAAGTTGATGACGTTCCGTAGTGTCCATCAATCAGGAAAGATCGCTCGTAAGAGTGACTGTGACCAGCCAGCACGAGATCGACCCCGCTATCTTCGAGAATCGGCAAAAACGTCTGGCGCATTTCGACGAGGTTCTGCTCAGTGTCTGAGTTATGAGAGCCTTTGCTGTAAGGCGGGTGGTGCCAAAACGCGATGGTCCACTGACGCGTCGTCGAAGCCAGATCGGCCCTGAGCCAAGTGGCCATTGGTCCAGTCGACGATCGATCGGACGTCATGGAGTCAAGACAGATGAAGTGGATGTTGGCGTAATCAAACGAATAGTACTTTTCAGTTCCTGACGCCATACCACCGGCCTCTGCATTTGCCGGCAATGTAAACATTGCGAAGTAGGGAAGACTGGCAGGCGGATTGGACGATTGGGCTGTGTCGTGGTTGCCGATCGCGGGCCACAGAACCGACTGCCGCAGGATCGTCGGGTACATGTCGAAGACTGCCGCCTGGTATTCGCTGTCGGTGCCGGTCTCGTAAGCGTTGTCGCCGAGCATCAACCAGAGGTTCGTGTGAACGGTGCCCGTGAACGTTAGGAATGCATTACGCACTGCCTGTGCGCTGGCGTTTGCTGTTCCGGAATCGCCGAGCACCCAGATGCGCGTGGGACTGGTAGTGCCTGCCGTGGGCGAGGTTACAAAGAAGTGGCTCGAATCGTTTCCAGCAAGCGCCTGAGTCGTGGAACCAACCGAGTAGAAGTACTTTGTTGCCGGAGAGAGACCAGACACGACGACTTCGTGTTCTGTGGTTGAAGTCGCGTTGTCGAAATTTGAAGTCAGGTTTCCCTGGGTGGTTCCGATGCTGACACGGCTGTTTGTAGCCGTGTTCGTGCGCCAACGGACGATGGTGCTGTTTGGTGTTCCGATTTGCAGATAGGGACCGCGCGTGACGGATGCAGAGTTATCCGAACCGATTAACTGTAGATCGAAACTGATGTCCGAACTCGTACCGCCTGACTGGTGCAATTCAACAGCGAGGACGTTTGTGCCGTTGATGAGTAACGATGGACTGATCGTTGTTTGTACGAATGTCGTTTCGTCGGCGCCGCCAATTGCGACCGAAGCGGTTGTGAGGTGACCGATGGTGCCGGTCGGCATGTTAGTGCGCCAGATTTCAACGCCGTTCAGGTAAACGACGGCGCCATCATCACGCAAGAGACGTAAAGTGACAGTTGTGAAGAGCGATGCATTCGTAACGTTGAAGGTACGACGAAAGTAGCTCGTAATGAATTTGTTGTTTGCGTCGGCGCCAAAGCCGAGTGTCGTCGCTTCATCGCCGTCGCCGTAACCCAACTGTGCGGCACCGGCAGGCCACGAAGAGTCATCGAATGACGAAGCTCGCCATGCTGTTCCCTGATCGGATCCGTTATCGAGATATTTCCAGATTGCCCCCGTTGGCACGAGCGTCGTATCCGCCGCGTGAGCCAGGGCCGGGGTCAGTAAGAGTATGAAAGCTAGAGTGAGTGGTTTAATGATTTGAGTGTAGCCCATGACTCGTCCCTTGAAGGTCTCCCGTTGTTGATTACAGATTGTGAGTGGGAAGTTGAGCGACGGGGGCTCGCATAAGCTTGTCGGGGTGTCAAACTCAACGCGTATGAGGATAGGTCAACAGCGCTGGTAAGTCTAGAACGGCCACAAAAAAGCACAAATATGTGCCTTTTTGTGGCATCGTTCGTTTCAAACCGATCTTAGTTCGAAGCTTTGTAGAAGTAGTACTCCGCTGTGTATTCGACCTCTCTGATCTCACCATGGAGTGTTCCCGGTTCAGTCGGCCGCAAACCACCGGTGGTGTTGACGCGTTGAATGAACGTGATGTCTCGGAACATGCCCGCGGCGCTCGTCTCAGTTGACTTGAGTAACAGCCAGGCTATCGCACTCGCATCGGGAGTGCAGGTTTTTCCTGGAACAGCCGCAGCCTTGACTCTGCTGCCGCCCTTGCTCTGCCAGTTTGGCCCACGAAAGTGAGTGCCGATTTCGCCATGGTAACTCTCCTCCGCGAATAGCGCTGCGCGTGGCTCGACGAAATCCCAGAACATGGTCGTAGCATTCCACTGGTAGACTTGTACACCCTTCGCGTAGACGTGAGCGTTAACTTTATTACCCTCTTCCACGGCGATGAGCGAACACTGTCCGGGCAACTCTGGTCCGTTCTGTGCGAATGCCGGTGCGACGGCGAACATAAACAAAGCAATGAGAACAAAAAGTTTAATTTTCAGGTGGTTCATGATTTTCTCCTTTGAATTTGCATACCAAAGAGTGAAGTTGCTGAAGGCGGGGCGGTATTACTATGGGGATCACAAAAAAGCACAAAGACCATCCACAGAAAACACAGAGAAAATTCGTGGATGGCCTTTTTGTGCTTTTTTGTGGCTACATCTTGATCGGCAGGATCATCGGCACATTCTTCTTATAGTGCCTGTACTGATCGCCGTAAGCATCAACCAGATCCTTCTCTTCAAGCTGTATCGCGATGAAGATGTAGGCAGTCGTGGCGATGGCAAACACGAGATGCGCTAACGTCATCGTCGGCGTCGACCAGAATGCGAATAACCAGCCGAGATAGAGCGGATGACGCACGTGCTTGTAGAGCATAGGAGTACGGAATTTCATCTCCGTGTACTCCCTGCCAATCAAGTACAAGAACACCTGCCTCAGTCCGAAGAGGTCGAAATGATTGATCAAAAACGTGCTGCCCAGCACGAGCAGCCAACCCAGGCCAAACAAACCGTACAAAGTCATTCGAATTGCCGGTTGTTCGACGTTCCAAACCCCTCCGCCGATTGGTTGCCACTGCCAAAACAATAGAAGCAGGAGCAGGGAAGACAAGAGCACATACGTGCTGCGCTCGGCAGGTTTAGGAACGATGCGCGTCCAGCTTCGCTTGAACCATGGCCGCGCCATCACGCTGTGCTGCACTGCAAACAGTCCGAGCAACGCTGCGTCGATCAACAGGGCTTCGCCGAGTGGACCAGTGCGCCCTGAATCAATCGACTTCGGGACAAAGATGTTGCCCAGGAAGCCGACGGCATAAAGAAACGTTCCGAAAAAGATCGAGTAACTCAAAGCACCATAGATAAATGTCGCAATTCTTTTAAGCATGAAGTCTCCTTGTCTCGTTGAAATGAATTCCATTGCGCTCGCACTGATCGGGTTGAACCCCCTCAACCCGATCAGCGGCGCTTGCGCCGCCACCACGGCGCTGCCGCCACTTCGGAGGCGAGACGTTTCCTCCTTACATCCCAGACGGTGTGGGCGGCAGAGGGCGTTTTATTGGGATGATTCGCACCTCGAATGAGGAAGTTGCTGAACCTTCGACGATATTACTGACCCACTTACGAAATTTTTTGCGCGTTACTTATCGAGCCAGTAACAGCTTAGGAGGGGTCGGTTGTATGTCGATCACGTTCCCCAAGGCATTCTGTTTACTGATCTTGGGCCTGAGTCTCAGCACCCCCGCCCTCGCTCAGTCACAAACCGCCTCAGCAAATTCGCCGGAAGTACAAGAGATGGCGGTCGCACTCGAGCGGGTCCGCGCTGCGGAAGGAGTTGGAGATCGCTTGCAGCTCGGCATGGCGCTTTATTCGGCTGGTGCGATTCAGGCGCGTCGCGTCCCTCCCAAAGGCGCGTTTGAATACCTGGAAAAGAGCCTGGTGATTTTTGAAGAACTCGGGGCGAAGACCGAGCAGGCGCGTGCGCTGCTCGCGATGGGGATCGCGTACGACAACGATCGAAAACGGCCGCTCGCAATAAAGACTTTTGAAAAGGCCATGACTCTGGCCGAAGAGTTAGGCGACAAGAAATTAATCGCCTCCATTTTCAACGGCATGGCCGGCGCAAACATTGAACTCGGAAACCTCGAGATCGGTCTCGCGCATTACGAGAAGGCTCGAGTGCTGTGTGAAGAAACGAATGACCTGGCGACCTTGCATCAGGTCTTAAATAACATCGGGCGCGTGTACACAAGTCTCGGTCGTTATGCAGAAGGATTGGACTACTTCCACAAGAGTTTAAAGATTTACGAGGAGCTTGGAAGTGGCGATCGTCGCAGCCTCGCCAACAAACTGCAAAACATCGCACTGATTTACCGGCGTCAGGGTCAACACGATCAGGCATTGGCATACGCGCGCAGAAGTCTCGCCCTCTTTGAAGAGACAGACGACAAGTTTGGCGTCGCGAATCTACAGAACAACATCGGTGTGATTCATAAAGCGCGCGCGTCGTATGCGGAGGCGCTGGAGTATTTTCAAAAAGCACAGGCAGGCTATGAAGCACTCAACGTGATACCGGGTATTGCTAGGACCTGGAATAACCTCGGCGATACTTATCGTTTGCAGGGACGCTACGACGAATCGTTGCAGGCTTTGCAGAAGGGTCTGCGCATCCGTGAGCAAAACGATCGAAACGCAGTAGCGCTGTCGCTGAACAACCTGGGACGGCTGTACCAGGATCAGGGCAAGTATGCGGAGATGCTCGAGGTTAGTCGCCGTGCGGCGAAGGTGGCGGAAGCGCTTAACGATCCTGAAGAGCTGTGGACGGCGCAGGACAAGGTCGGCCGCGCATCGCTTGCATTGGGCCAACCGGACGAGGCGCGCGAGAGTTTCCTGGCGGCGATTTCCACTCTCGAAGCAATGCGCCGCAACGTTGCTGGTGGCGAACAGCAGCAACAGAGTTTTCTGGAAAACCGTCTCTCGCCGTGGCTTGGAATGGTCGACCTGCTCGTCGCGCAGGGTAAACATCTCGAGGCTCTCACGTTCGCCGAACAGTCGAAAGCGCGAGTGTTACTCGATACATTGCAGTCAGGCCGCGCGAACATTCGTCGCTCCTGGTCCGAGGAAGAACGGCAGGAGGACGAACAACACCGCCAACGACTAACATCACTTAACTCGAAGCTCACTGCCGAGGTGAGACGTGATAAACCTGATGCCGCACGCGTGACTGAGTTGAAGGCTGAACTACAAGAGGCGCGGCTCGAGTATGAAGACTTCGAGACGCGTTTGCACCTGGCCCATCCGAAACTCAAGGCACAACGCGCTGATGCGCCGGTTATCAAAGCCGAGGAGATTGTGGCGCTGCTTCCTGATGCTTCGAGTGCGGTGCTCGAGTATGTCGTTGGTGAGAAGCAGACGTATCTGTTTGTGGCGACGAAGGCGACAGATGTTCGCGTTTACACGCTGCCGATCAAACGTGACGAACTCGTCAAGCAGACAGAGGATTTTCGACAGCAGCTTGCGAGACGTGACCTCGGATTTCGTGCTTCAGCGGCAAAGCTTTATGAGATCTTGCTCAAGCCTGCCGAGGGACAACTTCGCGGAAAGACGAATCTCATCATTGCGCCGGATCACACGTTGTGGGATCTGCCTTTTCAGGCGTTGATGCGGGGTGCGAATCGTTTCCTGATCGAGGATGCGGCAATCGCTTATGCGCCGTCGCTGACGGTGCTTCGCGAGATGAGGAAGCGTCATAACAGTCAGGATATTACGCCGGCAAGTTTACTCGCACTCGGAAATCCGGCAGTTGGGGACGAAACGCTTAAGCGCGCGGCGTTGGCGCTGCGTGATGGGAAGCTCGAGCCGTTGCCGGAAGCGGAACAGGAAGTGAAAGCTCTCGCGCGTCTCTATGGTACGGCGCACAGTAAGGTCTACATCGGCGCTGACGCTCGCGAAGATCGCGTGAAGAGTGAAGCGAGTCGAGCGCGGATTCTGCACTTTGCGACGCACGGGATCTTGAACAATGCTTCGCCGATGTATTCACATCTTGCGCTTGCGGAAGGTGGTCCAGGCGAAGACGGGTTGCTCGAAGCGTGGGAGCTAATGCAACTCGATCTGAAAGCGGATCTCGCCGTGCTCTCGGCTTGTGAGACCGCGCGCGGGCGTATCGGTGCAGGTGAGGGAATGATTGGATTATCGTGGGCCATGTTCATCGCCGGCGTACCGTCGATCGTCGTGAGTCAATGGAAAGTCGAATCCGCCGGCACGCGCGACTTGATGGTCGACTTCCATCGCTCGCTCATCGCCACAAAATCCAAACCAACCAAAACCCAAGCTCTGCGACAAGCAGCCTTGAAATTAATGAAAAACCCCTCGACGAGCCATCCATTCTACTGGGCCGGTTTTGTGCTTGTCGGCAACGGAGAGTAGGGCCACAAAAAGGCACAAAGAAGACACAAAAGGCCTCTTTGT
>JBIOUJ010000270.1:0-36991 GCA_044867025.1 Pyrinomonadaceae bacterium
AAAATCCATAGTAATATCGCATGCTCATCATCGACCCACCCGCTACCGCAGGTGGTACTGACCCGGTCCAAGAGCATTCCTGATTTTTGAGGCAAAGCCTCGCTGCTCCAACCCTGGGCTGAAATTAGCCAACGCCTTCGGCGTTCTATTCCAGCCAAAAAGAAACCTAGCCAAGCAAAATCTGTCTGTTGTAACGTAGAACCATGAAACGCTTCTCGCTCTGTCTGCCGCTGATCTTCTTGCTGGCGATTAGCTGCCTGGCCCAGAATTCTGTTGAAACAAATGTTGACGAGTATATACGCGCTGAGATGCAGGCGCAGCAGATCCCGGGACTGGCGCTCGCCGTGATCAAAGACGGCAAGACGGTGATCGCTCGCGGCTACGGCCTCGCAAATGTCGAACACCATGTGCCCGTCAAGCCCGAGACGATCTTCCAGTCAGGTTCTACGGGCAAACAGTTTACCGCGACTGCCGTGATGATGCTCGTCGAAGAAGGGAAATTGAGTCTCGACGACAAGATCACCAAGTACTTTCCCGATGGACCGGAAGCATGGCAGAACATTACCCTGCGACACATGCTCACGCACACGAGCGGGATGACTGACTACCCTCAAGACTTCGATCTACGACGCGACTACACCGAAGACGATCTCTACCAGCGGATCAAGCCCATCCCACTTGCATTTCAGCCAGGCGAAAAATGGAGTTACAGCAACCTCGCTTACGTGATGCTCGGAATTCTGATTCACAAAGTAAGCGGCAAGTTCTACGGCGACTTTCTACAGGAGCGAATTTTCAAACCGCTGGAGATGACAACAGCACGCATCATCAGTGAGTCCGATATCGTTCCGAATCGTGCCGCGGGTTATCGCGTCGCAAATGGTCAACTTAAAAACCAGGACTGGGTATCGCCGTCGTTAAATACAACCGCGGATGGCGCTCTTTATCTCACGATCCATGATATGGCGAAGTGGGATGCGGCACTCTACACCGAAAAGCTGCTGAAAAAGTCATCTCTCGAACAAATGTGGACGCCGGTGAAACTAAACGACGGAAAAACGCATCCTTATGGTTTTGGATGGGCACTCGGACAAGTTCGCGGACATCGTGTGATTGAACACGGAGGCGCATGGCAGGGATTCAAAGCTCAAATCTCTCGCTACGTTGACGACAAGTTAACTGTGATCGTTTTGGCTAATCAGATTCGAACAAATCAATCAAAACTCGCACACGGAGTGGCTGCGCTTTTCAACCCCGACCTTAAGGCACAAGAATAAGGTACAAGCCGTATGACCAAGGACCAAACATCCACACCGACAATAATGGTTGTGGAAGACTACGAAGACACCCGACTCTTATTGAAACAAGCCCTCGAAGGATTCGGCTACAGTGTGTTGGAAGCGAGCAACGGACAGGAAGCGGTCGATCTCGCCGGCCGCGAACACCCGGATCTGATCTTGATGGATCTCGATCTGCCGATTCTCGACGGCATCGCCGCAACACAGCAAATACGTCAGCAGGCGGATCTCGAGAAGGTGCCGATCGTGGCTGTCACGGCTTATCCAATGTCGTACACGCATGTGAAAGCGTTCGCGAAAGGCTGTGACGAGTACATGCGAAAACCGATCGACATCTCAGACCTGGAAACGGTGGTCAGGCGCTACCTCAGCCCTTAAACTTGCGGTATCATCACGCTTCGATCGAAAGGTGAGTCAGTATGGTTTCCTCAGCCCGCCAGGCAGTCACCTGCATTCTACTTATCTTCTCCAGCACGCTATACGCGCATTCGCAGACAACAACTCCTCCAACCAAAACTTCGAGCGCGAGCATCAGCGGCAAAGTAACGATCAAAGGTAAAGCCGCCGGCGGCATGGTCGTCGGTGTGCGTCTCGAGTCGTACAATTATCCACACAGCCGGTACAAAGCAGTCACGGACGATCAAGGTAATTACAAAATCGTCAACATACCACCCGGACAGTATCAGGTGGTTGCCGTTGCTCCTGTTTACATTCCGGATAATCAGTGGCGTGTCAAGACCATTCTGATCAATAAAGATGAAACCATCGAAAATGTGGACATTGCACTGGTGCGTGGCGGCGTCATCACCGGGAGAGTGACTGATTCCGAAGGCCGTCCCGTAATAGAAGAGGAGGTTTCACTTCGGCCGGCAGAAATGAGTAAGGGGGGCTTCTACCAATTGCCGATGAGTGTTCAGACAGACGACCGTGGCATTTACAGAATGTATGGTCTGCCACCCGGAAAGTACCACGTTGGTGCGGGCCTGAGGGAGCTTCGTTTCGGTGCAAGACAAAGAGCCGCGTACAAACCGACCTATCATCCTGCGGCCGCAGACGTAAACCAGGCGTCCGTGATTGAGGTGACGGAAGGGAGCGAGGCCGGCAATGTGGACATCATGCTCGGCCGCGCGCTGAGCAAGTACTCCGCACAGGGTCGCATTGTTGATGGAAAGACGGGCCAGCCAGTGCCGAACGTACGTTATGGTCTGCAGTATTTCATCAACGAGAACAACAGCGGCTCGATGACAACGGGCGCAGTTTCCAACAGCGAAGGCGAGTTCAAGTTGCAGAATCTTGCGCCGGGCAAATACGCGGTTTTTATCGAGCCACCCCCAGAGGTCGACTGGCGGGCCGATTCTGTTCGGTTCGACGTGACCGATCAGGACGTTACGGGTTTGATCGTGAAGACATCAGCAGGCGCGACTGTTTCAGGTGTGGTGGTCGTGGAAGGCACTGACGACAAAACCGCGCAGGCGAACTTGAAGAACGTGCATGTGTTCGCGAGTGTTTTTGACGACAACGTGCCTGGCAGTGATAGTCAGTCTTCTGCTATCGAGCAGGACGGGAGCTTTCATGTCCGTGCTTTGAAGGGCGGATTACTACGTTTCTCAATTTCCAACCAGCAACGTTTTCAGATCGCCCGTATCGAACGTGATGGAATCGTGCATCCGAAGGGTATCAGGATCAAAGAAGGGGAACAGGTTTCCGGCGTTCGAATTATTCTCAACTACGGAAGCGGCGCTATCCGCGGCGTTCTCAAGCTCGAAGGTGGGACGCTGCCGGAAAACGCGGTAATGGGCGTTACGCTGAGAAGGCTTGGTGAGGACCAGGATTCGCTCAATTCACCTTTTGGTTCCGCGCGACCGGATGCTCGCGGGCAGTTCTTTATGGAAGGAGTCATCCCCGGAACATATGAAATGACCGGTGATGTTTACGTGATAAGTACGCGCAGTGTTTTCCGCAGTACAAAACAGCAGGTGGTCGTTACTGATAAAGGCGTTATCAATGTCACGGTCACGGTTAACCTGCAATCGACTCCCGAGAGATTTTAACAACCAGCACCATGTGGCTACGTGCTCAAATTTTATCTCGCTGTGGTGCCGGTATAATCGCGATGCTTCTTGCCACAGGCAGTACAGTGGGCCAAACCCAATCACCCGCTACAAATCTTTCAAACACAGGTACGATCACAGGCAGAGTGGTTAACGAAAGCGGGCAACCTCTTCCGAATGCAGAGATATGGGCGCGTGCGAACGGCCCTCAGGGAGCAAGCCTGAGGACCATGACAGATCACGAGGGCAAGTTCAAGCTTACGGGCTTGCAGCGTGTGTCTTACACCATCATCGCCTCGATGCCGTCGTA
This sequence comes from Pyrinomonadaceae bacterium, assembly GCA_044867025.1. Lineage (GTDB taxonomy): Bacteria > Acidobacteriota > Blastocatellia > Pyrinomonadales > Pyrinomonadaceae > PSRF01. The sequence goes on from JBIOUJ010000270.1 coordinate 3,660, forward strand.
CATGCCTACTGGTGATCGAGGGCGCGATAATTCTAAATACGAGGTTGGAGACTCGGTAACGCTGACGCTGGTGAAAGGTGGAGTCATTACCGGCAAGGTCACGACAGCCGAGGGTGAACCTGTCGTTGCTATTGGGGTACGCGTGGAACTGCTTCGTGATGGTGATGGGCGCCGGTTAGCTCCTGGATCAGTCGTTCGAGAAGTTCCAACTGACGATCGCGGGATTTATAGAATTTACGGACTTCCGGCAGGTACCTTTATCGTAGTAGTGGGTGGAACGAACGATTATTCACGGACAGGAATTAACGCGTTCGACACTAACGTGCCCACATACGCGCCTTCTTCAACGCGTGACGACGCCGCAGAAATCAGTTTGCGCCCAGGGGAAGAGTTGACCGGCGTCGACATACGCTATCGTGGCGAGCCCGGAAGGACGATCAGCGGAACCGCCACGGGGCCCTCACGTGAGGACACCGAATTCATCGTGACTCTGACTCACATCGGTGATGGAGGCTCGCAAAGAAACGAAGCGATTTACCAGGAGCCTCGTGCTCGAGAGTTTATATTTCCTGGACTCCCGGATGGGGACTATTACGTAACTGCACAGGCGAATAGCCGGAACGATGACATGGCGGTGTCCGATTCGAAATTGATCCAGATCAGAGGCGCGGACGTGACGGGTGTCGAGCTCGCAACGCAGCCGCTCGGCTCGATTAGCGGGCGAGTCGTGCTCGAAGAGACAAAGGCGCCCGAGTGTACTGACAAAAAACGTCCCGTGTTTGGTGAAACATCTGTTGCTGCGTGGCACAAGGAGCAGGAGCCTGGGAAAGATCGAGCACGGTTCGTCTGGTCGATGGGACAGCCTGTCCAAGCCGACGCGCAGGGAAACGTCACGCTGCGCGCTCTTGCTGCAGGTGAGTACCGGTTTGTTACTCAGTTTTCTGCGAAGGACTGGTATTTGCGATCGATCTCATTCGCTGCTTCAGATGCGATGAAGAAGTGGACCAGGGTGAAACCGGGGGATCGCCTTTCGGGATTGACGGTTACGCTTACGCAAGGTGCTGCGTCGCTCAGTGGGGAGATTGAGGCAGGCGAAGGTGAGACGGTTCCGGAGAAACTAGTTGTATATTTGGCGCCTGTCGAACGCGAAAGGGCTGATGACGTTGTGCGCTTCTACGCTGCGCTCGTGAGTAAGGGAAAGGTTGAGTTGACGAACATCGCGCCGGGGCGTTATTGGGTATTGGCCCAACCGGCGATTGACGACGCGGCATCGCCGTTGACGAAATTGCGCTTGCCTGATGAGGTGGAGACCCGGTTGCGACTGCGTCGTGCAGCCGAAGCCGCGAAGACCGAGATCGAACTCAAGCCCTGCCAGAAAGTCGTCGACTTTCGCATCAAACCGTAAATCAATCTGTGTAATCTGTGTACAGCTCTTGTCAAATTGATTTTGACGGGCGCATACTGCGGCCACTATGAAAGCCCTTCTGCTTTTCTCAGCTCTCCTTGCGCTCTCAATCCCATTTCAAGACGACAATTCGCCGTTAAAAGTGACCGGCTACAAGTGGTCGCACGCGCGCCAGAAGATCGAACTGCCGCCCGCACAAGGAACCGTACCGCCGGCGCAGCAGATGATTCCGCAGAACCGCAACTTTGCACGCAACGCGAGAATCAACGACCCGCAAGGCGTCAGAGATCCGAACGCCGACACCGTCGATGGTCGCAGCGCCGCGCTGGAGCGAAGCGTCGCCGACTCGCGAGCGCCTCAGACCAAGACCATGGACGGTTTCGCGTACCGCATCAAGGTCCAGAATCAGAGCGCGAACATCGTCGAGATTGTTTTCTGGGAGTATCAATTCCAGGATCCTGCACAGCCTGATCTCATCGCGCGTCGACAGTTTCTCTGCGGCGTGAATATTCCGGGCGGGAAGGGAAAGGAGCTGGAGGGTTTCAGTCTGTCTGGTCCAAGCGACGTCATCAACGTCAAAACATTAGCGAGCAACACGTTCAAAGAGACTGTTCTGATCAATCGCGTGGAATATTCCGACGGCTCGATTTGGCAAAGGAAAGGCTGGAACCTTGCAGATGTGAAGGGAAGCTACGAACGCCTGCTTCGCGAACAATGGGTTCCGGGAACTTGTAAGGGCCTTTAATACTACACAATGGAACCGGCTGAGAATCACAAGCCGAAAATCCTCATCATCGACGACGAGGAACAGATCCGGAGCCTGCTGGTCGATCTGCTCGGCAGCGTCTATCAATGTTCAGACGCGGCCTCCGCTGAAGAAGCATTAGCCGCACTCTCACACACCACTTTCGACCTCGTCATCAGCGACATCGACATGGGCGGAATGAGCGGACTCGAACTCGTCCCACGAGTGCACTCGCTTTCGCCTGACACCGTGGTGGTGATGATCAGCGGAAACCAGGACATCGAGTTTGCAATCAAGGCACTGCGCGTCGGCGCTTTCGATTACATCACGAAGCCAATCGACATCAGACACGTCGAAGCCTCGGTCGAACGCGCGTTGGTCCACTGCAACCTGCTCAAAGAGAAGCGACGTTACAAGGAACAGCTCGAGAGTCTTCTTCAGCAGCGCACGGCGGAGGTCGACTGGCTCGCGTATTACGACACCGTAACGCAACTCCCGAATCGTGCTCTCTTCGAAGATCGTCTTAAACAAGCGGTCGCGATTGCTCGCACGAAAGACCAGTCGTTGGGAGTGCTGTTCATCTCGCTTGACCAGTTCAAGAAAGTGAACGACTCGCTGGGCCACGGTCCGGGCGACAGCTTGCTGAAAGAGTTTGCGGAACGATTAAAAAGCTGTATCAGCAAGTCAGACACTGTGGCCAGGTTTGGCAGCGATGAATTTGCGTTACTGCGGAGTCCGATCAACGGCACAAAAGACGTGATCGAGACGATCGGCGCGTTGTCGCAAGTGCTGAAGTTCTCGTTCGATCTTGCGGGTCACGAACTGTTTGCGACGGCGAGTGTCGGCGTGAGTCTGTTTCCACTCGACGGTGAAGACAGCCATACGTTGCTGAAAAACGCGGGCGCCGCGCTCTACAAGGCGAAGAAGTCGGGCGGCGCGAACTACCAGTTTTACACGGCGGACATGCACGAGCTGGCCACGAGACGTTTGGAGCTCGAGACCAGTCTGCGCCGCGCGATCCAGAATGAAGAGTTTTTGCTTCACTACCAGCCGCGAGTTTCGATTGATTCGCTCGATATAACGGGCGTCGAGGCTTTGGTCCGGTGGCAACATCCGCAGCTTGGGCTCGTCTCGCCGTCAGAGTTCATCCCGCTCGCCGAAGATACGGGATTGATCGTACCGATAGGAGAGTGGGTGTTGCGAACGGCTTGCCTGCAAGCGCGGCGCTGGCGTGATGAGGGTTTCGCGCCGCTGAAGATCGCCGTGAACATTTCGGCGCGGCAGTTTCACGATCGCGACTTATCGGAAACAGTGATCAGGATCCTGGATGAGACTGGTTTGCCGCCGAAGTATCTCGAGTTGGAGCTGACGGAAAGCTCCATCATGCAAAGCGCGGAGTTTGCGCTCGACGTTCTGACCCGTTTGAAGAGCATGGGGATCAATATTTCGATCGACGATTTTGGCACCGGCTTCTCTTCGCTCGCGTCGCTCAAGCGCCTGCCGATCGATGCACTGAAGATCGATCAGTCGTTTGTGCGCGACGCGACGGCCGATTCGGACGATGCGGCGTTAGTGATGGCCATCATCACACTCGGTCATAACTTACGATTGCAGGTGATTGCAGAGGGCGTCGAGACAGAGGATCAATTGAAGTTGCTACAGTTGCTGCGTTGCGACGAGATACAAGGCTTCTTCTTCAGCAAACCCCTCCCCGCAGAAACGCTCGTGACCCTATTCGACTCCGGAAGGTCGTTAGATCTCGAGCGTTCGTAATTATTTTTTGTGTCCTTTTCGTGCCTTTTAGTGGCGAAACTCGAACCGCGCAACGTCCGACTCGCCGAGGATTACGACGTCGCCCGCGTTCAACGATGTCTCCGTCACACGCGCGGACTTCGGATCGTTCACAAACGTACCATTGCGTGAATTCTGATCCGTGATAACAACACGCCCTCCCTTCACACCGATCCACACGTGTCGTTTCGAGATCCTCGGATCACCAAGCACGATCTGCGACGAACCACCATCCCGTCCAATGAACTCGCCATCAGGTTTGATCTTAAACTCCTGCCCGCTTAACGGACCGGAAACAAACGTGATCGATCCATAACTCGGTTTGAAGTCGTCGCCATCAGCCGTGAGAGCAATCGTCCGCGAAAGATCGACCGTCATCCCCTGATCCCCTGCGGCAACGTGCGGCATCGGAGGCGGCGGAGGCGGCGGAGGCGCCGGACTCGCGACCGCCGGCGAATGCGAATACGCCGGTGCTGGAGGTGCAGGCGCGGGTTTCGGATACTCCTTCCCGCTCGGTGGAGCAGGCGAGCCGGCTTTCTTCTTGCCACGTCTTTTCATGATCATCACGACCGCGACGATAATGATGATGAGCACCACGAGCAGGAACAAAACCGCCAAAATCACGCCGACGAGCCACAACGGAAAACTCGATTTCTCTTTTCCTTCAGCCTTCGCCTGCTGGCTGCTTTGGATCAAGCCATCGACTTCCGAGTGCTGCGGAAACATTCTTTTTACTTCTTCGAACTTCGGAATCGCCGACGAGTAGTACTGGTCCCAGTAATAGCCCAAACCCTCGCGGAAGAGTGTGTCAGTCGGGCCTTCGACGTTGTTCGCGCCGGCACTCTTCACGTACTCCATCACTGTGTTTGAAGGAACGATAAACGAGAACCCCGACACTTCCTGCCCGTTGACAGTGTCGCCACGGAAGGTCAACAGACCGATCACTTCGTTCGCATCGTTCAGGACCGGCCCACCTGAATTACCGTGTGTTGCCGATGCGCTTGTTTGCAGAATCGGTGCGCCACTGCTTGCCTGTTTTCTCGCCGAGATCTTGCCGTCGTTTATGGTGGCTTCGAGTGCTGATTTTTGGCTGAGAAGGCCGGAGTTGAAAGTATCGGCCGCGCCTGGATATCCGATAACGGTCACGTGGTCCTGAAGCTGGACCTTGTCAGAGTCGCCGAGTTTAAGAACGGGTGCGTTCTTGACTTCGATCTTGACGATCGCAACGTCTTTACCTTGATCGTTACCTTCGCCGGTGGGAGCGCCATATTGCTTGATCTCGAATGGTAAGGCGGTGCCATCGGGAATGATTACGTGGTGAAAGAGTTGGAAGCTCTGGAGCTGGCTGTACTTGTCGATCAGGTTGTGGTCCAGGCTTCTAGGATCCCGGCCGAGTTGCCGCGCGATCTGTGCGACCATCTGCCAGAAGAGCGCTTGCTTGGCTTTCTCTTCACCTTCATGGGTGGTGGAGACAACGTGCGCGTTGGTCGCAATGTAGCCGTTGGAGCTGATGAAGAAGCCGGAGCCGAGGGCGATTGAGGAAACGTTGAAAGTCTGTCCCTGGTAGCCTGGTGGTTGAAACAGGATTTGACCAGCGGCGCCATCGACGATGCGCACCACAGAGGGCTTGCTGTACATGGCGAGACGCTCGCCGTCCGTCACTGCGTGTACGACATACGCGCGTTGCAGAGGAAGCAGAGTAGCGACAATGAAAAAAGCGCCGGTTGCAACAAAAAGCAGTCTGCGCATAAAGAAGGCTCCTTGGGGATGATGATTTGAAGTCGGTCTCAAGTAATGAACGCCTTGAAGAAGATTCAGCGGCGGCTTCTGATCTGAAACAAGATGGGGCGCCTGGCCACCAGAGTTTTCACGCAACGGTGTGCTTCTAAAGGAATTCCGAACGAAAGTCAATGGAAAAGGGCGTGATGGTTTTGTGTTATCGAGACCGTACGCTTACTGAACGTCGGATCGTCTTAGTTTACGATTATGTCTCTGCGTACCTCTGCGTATCTCTGCGCCTCTGCGGTGAAAACCTATTAAACCGCAGAGGCGCAGAGGAACGCAGAGATACGCAGAGAAAAATCAATCTGGCACGTTGCTTGCTCACTGTGACATAGCTTTCCCAGTTAGGAGGATAGAAGCGTGACGAAAAAGATTTGCTTGTTGATGATGTTAGCGGTTGCTGCTCTTGGCATCGGGTGTGCCTCTCAAGCCAATGAACAGGCGAACGCGAACGCAGTTGCCAGCCAGAGTCCAACGACAAAACCGGGTCCGGACAATTCAGAGATTACTACGAGCGTTGCACCTGATGGCACGCGTACCGAAACCAGGACCTTCCGTAACAACCCGCGTGTCTCCAAGGTCGTTGTAACGACAACACCAAACGGAACTAGAACTGTCAAGGCAACCTCGCCGAGTGGTGAGGAGCGCACAGTCGACAAGGTTGAGAACGCGCTGGAAGCCACTGGCGATGCAATTGCCGATGGCGCCGGGTTCGTTGTAGATAAAAGCAAGGACGCAGCCAGCGAAGCTGGTGACAAGGCTGAAGACGTGAAAGACAAGACCGTCAGCGGCGCGAAGACAGTAGCGGACAAGGCTGAAGACGTAGGCGGCAAGGTTGTCGACACCAGTAAGGACGTCGGAGAGAAGACTGCCTCCGGCGCGAAGAAGGTTGGAAAGGCGACCGTCTCCGGAGCGAAGAAAGCCGGCTCGGCGGTGAAAAAAGCGATTCCGTAGCCGCACACGCAGCTACAAGAAGCACGGAAAGCACAAGGGATCCGAGGGTTCTTTGTACTTTTTGTGCTTTTTTATGGCTATACTACCCGCGACAAGGAGGAGAACCCCTATGGCAGACACTTCAAGGTTTACGATCATTTGTCCGTGTTGCGAGGCAACGCTGACAATCGACGCGCAAACCGGAGCCATGCTTTCTCATGATGAAAAGGCCAAGCCGGTGGCCTCGTTTGACGAGATGGTCAAAGGCCTGGACAAGCAAAAACAGATGCGCGAACAGATCTTCGCGCAGGAACTGAGCTCGATGAAGGATCGCGATCGCATTCTCGAAGAGAAGTTCCAGGAAGCGATGAAGCGCGCGGACAAGGACAAAGACAAACCCTACCGAAATCCGTTGGATATTGATTAGCTACCGACCGGAGAAACTTGATGGTTCGTACTTCAATTCGCTTAGCCCTCTCCCTCAGTCTACTTCTAATTCTTCAATCGATCGGCTTCGCACAAACGCGAATGCCGCAGCTCAAATTCACTGAGCGGACGCTGTCAAATGGTCTGCGCGTGTTGACGGCGGCTGATCGTTCGAGTCCGACCGTTGCGATACAGGTCTGGTATCACGTCGGCTCGAAGGACGATCCGCCGGGTCGCAGCGGTTTCGCTCATCTGTTTGAGCACATCATGTTCAAGAGTACGAAGAACATGAAGTCGGAGATGCTCGACCGCCTCACTGAGGACGTGGGTGGCTTCAATAACGCCTTCACGAATGACGATGTCACCGTCTACTACGAAGTCGTCCCATCAAACTATCTGGAAACGTTGATCTGGGCTGAAGCGGAGCGACTCTCCGGTCTCAATGTCGACGATGCGAATTTCAAGTCTGAACGTGACGTGGTGAAGGAAGAGTACCGCCAGGGTGTTCTTGCGCCGCCGTATGGACGCTTTGAATACCTGCTCCAGCAGAAGTCATTTCTCGAGCATCCTTACAAGCGGCCGACGATCGGCAGTATCGAAGATCTCGACGCCGCATCGCTCAAGGACGTGCAGGAGTTTCACGCAACGTACTATCGTCCCGACAATGCGACGTTGATCGTCGTTGGTGACTTCGATCAGGCGCAACTTGATAAGTGGGTCGACAAGTACTTTGGTCCAATTGCAAAACCATCGCGTCCATTGCCGCGCGTGGAGGTAAAGGAGCCGCCGCGCAAAAGTGAGATTCGTCTGACAGAACATGGTAGCAACGATCTTCCTGCCGTCGGCTTGACGTACTTGACGCCGCGACAAGCAGACGCGGATTCCGATGCGCTGCGTGTGGCGGACACGATTCTTTCAGCAGGTGAGTCTTCACGGCTTTACAACTCGCTTGTTTACAACCAGCAGTTGGCTGCTGACATCAATTCCAGTGCTGAGACGCGTGAGGATGCGAGCCTTTTCCTGTTGACGGCTGTGTTGTCGGAAGGGAAGAAGCCCGAAGAGGCAGAGAAGTCGCTGCTCGCGGAGGTCAAGAAGTTGCAGGACGCGCCGGTCTCGGCGGCAGAGTTGGAGAAAGCAAAGAATCAAATTATTACTGATCAGCTTCGACAGCGGGAGACGAGTAATGGAAAAGCACTCGCCTTGGGAGAAGCTGCAGTTCTGCTCGGCGATCCTTCACGAGTGAATACGGATCTCGCTCGACTTCAAGCGGTGACGGCCGCTGACATACAGCGCGTGATGAAGAAATACTTCGCGGATACGAACCGGTTGGTGCTCTATTATCTGCCGGAAGCGACGAAGAAGGAGGGCCAATAAGATGTTAACCAAGCTGCCTTTCTCTGTGGCCCTTTGTGCAATTCTCTGTGTCGTCTGTGTACAAGCTCAAACACCACAGGCAACACCTCCACCGCCCGCCCCACCTCGTAGCGGTACATTTCCGAAACCCGTCGAACAAACTCTTCCCAACGGACTGCGCGTGATCGTCGTCGAGCGCACCGAATCACCGCTCATCGCGGCTCAGTTGCTGATCAAGAACGGCGGTGAAGTCGATCCACCCGAGTTGGCAGGTCTTGCCGACATGACCGCCAACCTGCTCACCAAAGGAACGCAAACTCGCGACGCCACGCAAATCGCCCAACAAATTGAAAGCCTCGGCGGATCCCTCGACTCCGGCGCGCGTTGGGATGCGTCGTTTGCCACCGTCGGTGTGATGTCGTCGAAGATTCCGCAAGCGATGGAGATTCTCGCGGACGTCGTGCGGCGGCCTGCGTTCAAGAGTGAAGAAATCGAGCGCTTGCGACAACAGTATCTCGACAACGTCACGCTCGCGCTCGGCGATCCGGGCAGTATCGCGCGTTTTGTAGCCGCGCGCGTTGTGTTTGGTGACAGTCCTTACGGCCATCCTGTTAGCGGAACCGCCGAATCGCTCACGCGAATAACCGCGGCTGATATTACGAAGATGCATTCCAGGTACTATCGTCCTGACAATGCGATTCTCGTGATCGGCGGCGACATCAACGCGAAAGACGGCATGGCGCTGGCGACGAAGTATTTTGGTGATTGGCAGAAACCGACAACGCCACTGCCGACGATGAGTGCGCCCGCGGTGGACGCGGCGCCAAAGACAGGGCGGATCGTCGTGATCGACAAACCAGACGCGGGACAGGCGGCGGTCTATCTTGCCCGCACGGGCATCAATCGCAAGGATACCGATTATTTTCGCGGCATCGTTACGAATTCTGTGCTCAGCGGGTATTCCGGACGTCTGAACCAGGAGATTCGCATCAAGCGCGGTTTGAGTTACGGCGCGGGCAGTCTTCTCGACACGCGTCGTGATGTTGGACCATTTGTGGCTTCGGCGCAGACGAAGAATGAGTCGGGCGCGGTGGTTGCGGATCTTTTGCTCGGAGAGATCGGTCGCTTGTCGTCCGCGCCGCCGGCGGATGTCGAACTGACGCCGCGCAAGGCGGTGCTGATTGGAGGTTTTTCTCGAAACCTGGAAACGGTCAACGGGCTCGTGGGGCAGGTTGGTTCGTTGGCCCTCTATGGGTTGAGTCTCGACGAGATCAATCGCTACATCAACAACGTGCAGTCTGTCACGACTGCTGATATTCAGAAGTTCGCCGGCACGCGATTGGATGCGAAGACGAGCAACATCATCATCGTCGGCAACGCGAAGGCGTTCCTGCCCGAGCTGAAAAAGAAGTATCCGAACGTTGAAGTGATTCCGGTTGCGGAGTTGGATCTCAACACGGCGCTGCTACGCAAGAAACAACCGGCGGAGTAGGTCATCATGAATAAGCTAATCTTTTCAGCCGTTCTACTTTGTGCTGTTTGTGTACAAGCACAGACACCTCTCGACGGTGTTGACGCACGCTCAAACCCCGCGGAGTTCGCAAAACAACTCGGCAGCGCAGACGCGCACGTGCGACAACGCAGCGCTGAAGCACTCGCGCGCCTCGCCGCCAGCGATCAACGCAAGCTCGTCGAAGGTTATCAACTACAGGAAAAGAACAAAGAAGTTCGACTCGCGCTCGACTGGGCGCTTTATCGTATGGGCCGGTCCGAAATGCTCTTTCGCATCGTGGACGAGCTCGACTCCGGCCGGCAGGACCAGGCAATCGGCTACCTGTCAGAGTTGGAAAGTCCGGAAGTGCTTTACCCGTTCCTGAAACGCACGACGAATGCACCACGCATCAACGCCGGCCTACTGAAAGCGCTCGCACGCATTGGCGACGCTCAGACTCTCGAGCTGGTGAAACCTTTTCGCGACTCACACCAGCCCTACGTCGCGGAAGCTGCCGAGATCGCGCACGACGAGATTGAAAAACGCCTCGGCGAGCCGGCGCCCTCGGTACGGTCACGGCCAAGGACTATTGAGAAACCATAAATCATTGGTCATATATCATTTGACATTTTTCATTTGTCATTTTGCTCTGAAGCCGTAGGTCTTCAAATGAACAATGACAAATGTCAAATGATATATGACCAATAATCCGAGTCTCCGCACATTTCTCGATCGACTCACAAGAGAAAACGAAATCATCACTATCAAAGCTGAGGTCGATCCGTACCTCGAGCTCGCGGAGATTCATCGTCGCGTTATCAGCGAAGGCGGACCTGCGCTGTTGTTCACGCGCGTGAAGGGAAGCCGATACCCCGTCGTCACGAACATGTTTGGAACCGAGCGAAGAATCGATCTCGCGTTTGGTCCAAAGCCTGAAGCGTTCGTGCGCGAGATGGTTCACATTGCAGAGTCGATCCTGCCGCCGAAACCGGCCGAGCTCTGGAAACATCGTTCAGTGGCCCTCGAGTTCCTGAAACTCGGCACGACGAACACGTCACGATCGCCGGTGAGGCAGGTTGTCGATCGGCCACCGCGCCTGGACCAGTTACCCGTATTGACGACGTGGCAGGAGGACGGTGGGCCATTCATCACGCTCCCGCTCGTCTACACCGAAAACCCGATCACCAAAAAACACAACCTCGGAATCTATCGCATGCAGGTTTACGACGCGCGTTCGGCCGGACTGCATTGGCAGATTCAGAAGGGTGGCGGATTTCACTATAACGAAGCAGAACGTCTCGGACAGTCGCTTCCGGTGACCGTGTTTCTTGGTGGTCCACCAGCTCTCATTCTCGCCGCGATTGCGCCGCTGCCTGAAGATGTGCCCGAGTTGGTGCTCGCGTCGTTGCTTGCTGGTCAGAAACTGAAAATGACGCGCAACCCGCTCGGCAATGAACGGCACCGGTTGGTAGCAGAAGCGGAGTTCGCGCTGGTTGGATACGCTCCGCCGCATGAACGACGCCCGGAGGGACCGTTCGGCGATCATTACGGTTACTACTCTCTGCGTCACGATTATCCGGTGTTTCATGTCGATGCGATCTTTCACCGGCGTGATGCGATCTATCCGGCGACTGTCGTTGGCAAACCGCGACAGGAAGACTTTTTCATCGGCGATTACTTGCAGAAGTTGCTTTCACCGCTGTTCCCGATGGTGATGCCGTCGGTTAGAGATCTCTGGACCTACGGTGAGACGGGATTTCACTCGCTTGCAGCAGCCGTCGTGCGGGAGCGATACGGGCGTGAGGCGCTCGTTTCCGGTTTTCGCATTCTTGGTGAGGGGCAGTTGTCGCTGACGAAGTTCTTGCTGCTCACTGATACGCCGCAGGACTTGAAAAATTTTCCTGGGTTGTTAGAGCACGTGCTCGAGCGGTTCCGGCCCGAGACGGACCTGTTCGTGTTTTCAAATGTTTCGATGGACACGCTCGACTACACGAGTGGAAAGGTGAACGAGGGCAGCAAAGCGATCATGTTGGGACTAGGTAATCCGGTTCGCAAACTGCCACGCGCGTTCGAGGGTGAATTGCCTGGATACGTCAAGCGCGCGGAAGTTTTTTGTGGAGGATGTCTGGTGTTGCAGGGTGAGGACGAGTTGCTTGCGTCGAGAGTCGCAGGCGAGCCGGTGTTTGCGAATTGGCCGTTGATTGTTTTACACGACGACGCACGCGTCGCACGTTCGTCACCGGACTTTCTATGGGCGACATGGACCAGGTTCGAGCCGGCCTCTGACATTTATGCATCGAACACCAGCGTGCAACGACATCACCTCGTCTACAAAGCCCCCATCGTCATCGACGCCCGCACCAAACCCGGCTTCCCCGATGAATTGATCGTCCGCGACGACATCGCCCAACTCGTCGATCGTCGGTGGCACGAGTATTTTGGCCACGGATGACACGGATAAAAATCCGATTTAAATCCGTGTCATCTGCGGTAAGTTTATTGTGAAGATTGCGCCGCCTTCGGGTGCGTTTGCGGCAGTGAGTGTGCCGCCGTGTTCCGTGACGATCCGGTGAGTCAGGGCCAAACCCACCCCGTGTCCTCTCGCCTTCGTGGTAAAAAACGGAATGAAGATCTTTTGTAGCTGGGCCAACGGAATTCCAGAGCCTGTATCTCTTATCTCGATCGTCGTAGCCCACGTTCTGACAATAACCTTCCGTTCCGTGTTCTCTTCGGGAATCGCTTCGGCCCCGTTGCGCATCAGGTTCAGCAGCGCGAGTCGCAGCATTCTCTCATCGGCGCGAACCACCAGCGGCTCCGAGGAATCGACTACAAGCTCAACCCGCAATTCCTCAAAAACAGGCTCGAGCTCAGCCGCACATTCTGCGATCAACTCCGAAACTACGACCTCTTCCAGTTGCAGCGGTTGTGGCCGGGCGAAGTTGAGAAACGCCGTCACCATACTCGAAAGATAGCGCACTTCATTCAACAGCGAGCCTGCAGCGACCTGAGCTTTGTCATTCAACTCCAAACTCTGCAAAAGTTGCGCATACCCCTGGAGCGTCGCTATCGCATTCTTGAACTCGTGGGCCAACCCCGCCGACATCTCTCCCAGGCTCTCGAGGTTGTTCTTCAACGCCACCTGTTCGCGAAGTTCCGTGACCTCGGTAATGTCAGTCAGCAGGCACAGCGCCCCTCTTGGCCCACGCTCCGGAGGCAACTCGATCGGCGCGATCGTCGCACCCATCGTCCGCAAACGCCCGTTTGAACCAACCGCTTCGATCTCCGCACGCCGGTACACCGTCCCGTTCTGTAAACAGTCGCCAATCATCGACGCCAACTCAGCGTTTGCACCAAATAGCTGCTGGTAAGATTCGCCCAACGCGCTTCCATCGACTTCCAACAACGTGCGTCCCGGTGCGTTGATCGCCATCGAAAGCCCGGCACCATCAAAGGCGATTAGTCCAGACGGCAAGCTTGCGACGATGCGTTCGCTGAATTTCTCAGCAGAGCTCGCACGTTCGCGTGCTTCAGCACTCAGTTTCTCGAGTTCTTTCCGTTGCTCCTGCAACTGCGACACGACGGATTGGAACGTTTCGAGCACAAACTCCGCTTCATCCTGCGACTTGAGCGTTTGAGCGCTAGTCGATGCCCGCTGCGCTTCGCCGACAAGCTGTTGATACGGCCGAAGCAGCCAGCGCAGCAGAAACAGAATGCACAACATCCCACCGATCAGGATCGCGATGAACGACGCGAGCAGGATTGGACCACGCGCGGCCGGCGTTTCAGGTGTGAGGGCGTAGAGCAGAATTACAAACAAGACCGCCAACAGGAAAAGTCCCGTCAGCATCGTGATTCCGGATTGAAAGCGATTGCGATGTCTCACCGAAACTGGCCTGCGTACCACTCGACGAGCGGCACGCCGAAGAGCAGTGCGGCAACTGCGCCGAGACCGAGAAAGACCCCAAACGGCAGCAGCAATTGCATGTTTCGCTGGCCCTGCCGTGCCATCAACATGATCCCGATAACTGAACCAGTTAGAACACCCACGAAGATCGTTAGAATCGTAAGCCGCCAGCCGAGATAAGCGCCGACCATAAACATCATCTTCACGTCGCCAAGACCCATCGCCTCGATGCCGCGAAGTTTTTCCCACGTCCAACCCATTAACCAGAGCGAGCCGCCGCCGATTAACGCCCCGATGAGCGCTCCGGCCAACGAAACAACCCACACGGGCATGTCCGCCAACGCTCCTCCGGAGAGCGAAGGTATGTCGTCGAAGTATGGTCTGCCTGTGAGATAAGGAATCGCGATTCGAGCAACGAGCGCAAACACGATGCCCGGATAGGTGATCACGTTCGGCAGAATCATGTGTTCCGCGTCGATGAAAACCAGCGCAACTAACGCCGTCACGAAAACCAGATTGAACGCCAGCGCCGGCGTAAACCCATCATGCCATGCAACCGCCACAAACAACGCGGCGGTCAAAAGCTCGACCGTCGGATATCGAAACGAAATGTGTTCCTTGCAACCACGGCACTTTCCTCGCAGCGCAAGATAACTGAGCACGGGAATATTGTCGTAAAAAGCGATCGCTGCGCCACACGACGGACAGCGCGAGTTTGGAAAAACGATCGACTCTTCGAGCGGTACGCGATGAATTACGACGTTGAGAAAACTCCCAATCACCGCACCGAAAACTCCTGCGACGATGTAACCAAAAGCCGGGGGAATAAGATTCAAACCATACTCCGTTAGTCTGTGTTATTCGTGTTTCGTTGTTTTTCCCAAAGCATCAAGTGCTTCAGAAACGCATGATGTGCGGCGAAGCTGGCAATAGTAAACCCTGCGAAGCCGTCGCGTAACCCGCCTTTCAAAATCAAGCTTCGAATAAACGCTGCTGGTCCTGCTGACGCAACTCCAAGAACCGACGTGCGGCGTCCGTCTTCAAACATCTGCAACGCCGCGAGCGGAGCATAACGCTCGCCGATCATCCGGTGATGATGGGCCGCATCCTGCGAAGTGTAATGAAGCAAATCCCCCTCAAGCCTTCCCACGCGCGCGCCCGGATTCATCGTCACTGACTCGTGGATGTGACGCTCTTTCCAGCGGCCTTTAGTCTTCTTGAAGAGTCGTAACTGTCGATCTGGATACCAGCCGCCGCCGCGAATCCAGCGCCGCTGGTAGTAAGTGCGCCGCGCGATTTCGTAACCATCAGCCAGATCGGATTCGTTCGCGCTTCGGAGTGACTGAATCGAGTTTCTGAGTTCGTCAGAAACACGCTCGTCGGCGTCGAGACTGAAGATCCATTCGTGTTTGGCCTGTTCGACTGCGAACTGCTTTTGTGCACCAAATCCGGGCCAGGCGTTCGTGATGACTCGCGCGCCGCAAGCCTCTGCAAGCTCGCGGGTCTGGTCCGTCGAGTTTGAGTCTACCACCACAACCTCGTCGGCCCATGCAACTGATTCGCAAGCGGCCTTGATATTCGATTGTTCGTTGAAGGTTATGATCGTGGCGCTAATCTTCATCCGGGGAGTATCTTAAACCAGCTAAGCCACAAAAAAGCACAAAAGGCGCAAGTGAGATAATCTCATTTTGCGCCTTTTGTGCTTTTTTGTGGCTGATCTATTACGGTACGTTCGGGTTATCCACCACGACGTTGTTGGCCCGCAGCGTCGTCGAAGTTGCGCGCTGCAAATCCGCGATCGCTTTGTTGTAGTCAGTCTCTGCTCTCAACTCGGATGCACGCGCGTTCGCCAGTGCATTTTCACGCTGGAACAAAAGGAACGTGGTCGAACGTCCCACCTGGTACAACCGCTGCTCGCCTTCGAGCTGCAACTCAGCGTTCGCCCGCGCTTCACGTGCTGAAAGAACGCGCTGTCGTGCAGACTCAACCGCCTGGGCAGAATTGCGAACATCCACTTCGATGAGCTGTTCCTGCGCGCGGGTTGAGGCCATCAACTGCTCTTTTGCGATCCTGGCGCCTGCCAGGTTAGCTTCCGCCGTCTTGTTCTTGAATGGCAATTGAATCGCTACGCCAATAGTGACGTTGCGCGTGTCGCCACCGAACAAATTCCTGAGGGTCTGCCCGTAACCACCGATCAGCGTCTGATTAATGGTACTTGATTCCGCGACAGTCGACGGTACAACCGCTACCGGCAGCCCCTGAGCGGTTTGAATAGCTCGAATCTCAGAAAGTAGGAACGCCGCTGGATCCGTCAACGGATCACCAACGATCAGAGGCACCGTGCTGCCCGGGGGTGTAACGGTTGCGAGACTCGTTCCGGCAAGACCCGTGAGAGCTACAGTACCGACCAAGTCGACACGTGGCTTGGTTTGGTTCTTGAAGAATGTGATGTCGACATCATTGATATCGTTCTCGAGACGCAGTCTCCGCAGTTCGGGACGGTTATCGCGAGCTGCTTTCAATGCGTCCGGGAGATTGACGGGAGTAGTGTCGAACTTCGGCGTGTCAGTCGGGGTCACTTGCGATGACCAGTCAGGGCTGGATGGATCCTTAAAGATCAAGACCTTCAAATTGTTTTCGGCGATCGCAACGTTCTGCACCGCTGTCAACAACGAAGTCTCGCGGTTGGCGAGCTCCGTTTGCACTTCAGCTCTTTCGAGTGGAGCCTTGGCGCCCGCTGCGATCTGAGCTTCCACGTTTCGCAAACTCTCGCGCGACAGATTCAAGTTGGCGAGTTGGTTCTGCTGATCGCGCAATGCAAAGACCAATTCCCAGTACGCCTGTTGCACGCGCGTGATTATTTCAATCGTGCGCTGCCGGAAGTCTGCATCTGACTGGTCCAACCGTTTGCGTTGAATGCGAATTAGCCTGCGGTTATTGTCGATCGAACGATCTCGCAGCAATGGTTGGTTAAACTGTAGCGAAAGGTTCGATGAATAGAACGGGTTGAGCAAGCTGAATGTGTTGTTGGTGTTGGTGTACGTGTTCGCAAAGCTTAGAAAATAGCTTCCCCCACCTTTGCCAAACTGTTTCTGGACTGATGGACCAAGCGACCATGTTGTCGTGCTGGTCGTGCCACCCTGGCCACCACCAAGCTGACTCTGCTGCGGAGAGATGCGCTTGTCGTACGTCGGCTGGACCGCGAAGATCGGATCAAAAACTCCCTCGAGCGCTCGCAACTGAGTTTCGGCGATGCGAACGGTGTCACGTGCGACTTCGATGTCGTTGTTGTTTTCGAGTGCACGCTTGATGGCGTCGTTCAGAGACAACGGCAACTGCTCGTCTCCAACACCCAGGCGCTGAAGACTCGGTACCGGCGGCATCGGCTTCGGCTGATACTGTTGAATCACCGGTTCGCGCAGCGGCTCTTGCGGCTCACCAGGCAAGGGCGTCGGCGCCGGTGTTTGTTGTGTTTGCGCAGGGATCGTGCCCGGAGGCGCAGCCGGATTTGTTTGCGGCGCTCCCGGCGGAGCTGCTGGGTTCTGCGCTGGCGTCGTAGTCCCCGGAATTGGTTCCTGTCCCGGCGGTCTGGTCGGGTCGCCCGGTGCGGGCGTTGGACGCGGCGTTGGCTGTGGGACTTGCGCCAAGGCGGCGCTGGCTCCAGCGAACACAACGCAGGCAAGAACGGCCGGCCGAATTACGGTGCGAGAGATCGAATTAAACATCTGACGAAGAGCTCCTTAAACGTGTTTCTTCCAGTTAGACTACCAAAGCAAGGAAGAGTCGGAAACATTCTGGCAAACGAAGGTCCGCTGTATCAAGCGTGTACTACGTTACGTGCGGAAATGCAGTTTCAAAAAGTTCGGTAAAACGCTCGCTTGACACGCCGAAACGCGCCGCATAATCTTACTTTTTCTTTTCCCAAGCATGAAGTTATGTAAACGGGCGAAAGCGACAGATATAAACAGGGGAACGTCTGTCCCACATTTGCGACAGGCTGTGTCCCACAATCGAGACAAATTTACCCAGTTCGCAGGAGGTTTTTGTTATGGCGGTGAAGGTTGGTATCAATGGTTTTGGTCGTATCGGCAGAAACATTTTTCGCACTTCTCTCGGTGATCCGGACATCGACTTTGTAGCCGTCAACGATCTGACTGACACCAGAACTCTCGCGCACTTGCTCAAGTACGATTCGGTACTCGGCAATTTGGACCACGAGATCACGGCAACCGAAAACGGAATCAAAGTGGACAACGAGGAGTTTCGCGTCTTCTCGCAACGCGATCCGGCGGCGATCGATTGGGAGTCGGTGGGTGCGGAGATCGTCATTGAATCGACTGGGCTGTTTACGAAGGCCGAAGATGCGAAGAAACACCTGCGAGGCACGGTGAAGAAGGTGATCATTTCGGCGCCGGCGAAGAATGAAGACATCACTATCGTTTTGGGCGTCAACGAAGAGAAGTACGATCCGGCGGCCCATCACGTTATTTCCAACGCTTCCTGCACGACCAACTGTCTTGCGCCGGTGGCGAAGGTGGTCCATGAAAAGTTTGGCATTCGTTCGGCGCAGATGACTACGATTCACTCGTACACGAACGACCAGCAGCTTCTCGATCTGCCCCACAAGGATCTGAGACGCGCGCGAGCGGCGGCGTTATCGATGATCCCGACTTCGACCGGCGCGGCAAAGGCAGTCGCGTTGGTCCTGCCGGAGTTGAAAGGAAAGTTTGACGGGATTTCGGTGCGTGTGCCGACACCGAACGTGTCGCTGGTTGACGTCGTGATGGATCTCGAGACCGAGGCGACGGCGGAAGATGTGAATCGCGCGTTCAAGGATGCGGCGAATGAAGAGCTGCGAGGCATCCTCGACTTCAGCGAGGAGCCGCTGGTTTCAGTCGACTTTAAGCGAAATTCGAATTCTTCAATCGTGGATGCGGAGTACACGAAAGTGATCGGCGGCAAGCTGCTGAAAGTGCTTTCGTGGTACGACAACGAGTGGGGTTATTCCTGCCGTGTTCGCGATCTGATCAAGTACATCGCATCCAAGGGCTTGTGATCTTTTTTGAGCCTTTTTGTGGCTAAGCTATCGATCAAAGATTTGACTCTTCGTGGCAAGCGCGTGTTTATTCGCGTCGACTTCAACGTGCCCGTTAAAGACGGCAAAGTCGAAGACGACACGCGCATCGAAGCCTCACTACCGACTATCAACTACGCCATCGAGCAGCAAGCGCGCGTGATCCTCGCGTCACACTTGGGGAGACCCAAAGGCGGGCGCGTTGACAAATACTCTCTTCGTCCAGTTGCAGAACACCTCGCGCAATTGCTCGGTCGTCCTGTTGCATTCGCCGACGACTGTATTGGCGAACCAGCCGAGTCAAAAGTCGCAGCAATGTCGGACGGCGACGTCTTGTTGCTGGAGAACCTGCGCTTTCATCCCGAAGAAGAGAAGAACGACGACAACTTCGCTCGTGCGTTGGCTGGCTTGTGTGACGTCTACGTCAACGACGCTTTCGGAACCGCGCATCGCGCACACGCGTCGACAGCCGGCATAACTCGTCACGTGTCGAAGTCTGCGGCAGGTCTGTTGATGGAGAAAGAGCTTGCATACCTCGGCAAAGTTCTCAACGAACCTGAGCATCCGTTTGTGTCGATACTCGGCGGCGCAAAAGTCTCCGACAAGATTCCGGTGATCAATGCGCTGATCGATCGCGGCGTCGACAAGATCCTGATCGGCGGCGCGATGGCTTACACGTTTTTGAAAGCCGAGGGCTTCACGGTTGGCAAGTCTCTGGTCGAAGACAGCATGCTGCAAACCGCGCTCGACATTAAGAAGCGCGCCGAAGAAAAGGGAATCGAGTTTCTGCTTCCGACGGATCATCAAGTGGTCGACAGTTACGAACCGATCAAGGGCCAGCAGATCGTTGCGAAGACGATACCGATCGAGTTCACGAACATTGGTCTCGTCGGAATGGACATCGGCGTCGAAACCGTGTCCCACTTTTCGAGCGCGCTTCAGGACGCACGCATGATCGTGTGGAATGGTCCAATGGGCGTCTTTGAAGAACCGCCTTTCGATCAGGGAACAATTGGCGTCGCTCGCGTTGTTGCCGACGCCGCGGAGCGAGGTGCGACCGTGATCGTAGGCGGCGGCGACTCCGTCTCCGCTGTCACTCGCGCCGGCGTCGCCGACAAGATCACACACATTTCAACGGGCGGCGGCGCCACGCTTGAATTCCTGGCTGGCGAAACGCTGCCGGGCGTCGAAGCGCTCACTGATAAGTAAATGAGAAAACCCGTAATCGCTGGAAACTGGAAGATGTACAAGACCGTTGGCGACGCAGTTGACACTGCGCTTGCGCTGAAGCCTCTTGTCGCGAATGCCAACCACTGTGAAGTCGTGATCGCGCCTGTTTTCACGGCGCTGAAGACAGTCGCGGATCGCCTCGAAGGATCAAACATACGGGTCGCTGGTCAGGACTGCTCGACCGAAGTCGAGGAAGGCGCCCACACGGGCGAGGTGTTGGCGTCGATGTTGAAGGACGTCGGCGCTCGGTATGTAATCGTTGGCCATTCGGAGCGCCGCCAGTTCTATTGTGAGACCGACGCAGAGGTAAACAAGAAGACGCACGCCGGCATCAAAAGCGGTTTGACGGTGATCGTGTGCGTCGGCGAAACGCTCGATCAGAGAGAGCAGGGAAGCGCCGAAAACGTTGTTTCTACGCAGTTGAGCGGCGGACTCGGCGGGTTGACACCGTCAGATCTCGACCGTATCATCGTCGCCTACGAGCCCGTCTGGGCCATCGGCACGGGACGCACAGCGACGCCGGAGCAAGCGCAGGAAATGCATGCGTTTATCCGGCGCGTTTTCGCGGAGAGGCACTCTAAAGCGGCGGGTGAGGCTTTGAGAATCCTGTACGGCGGCTCGGTCAAACCCGACAACATCGCGGGATTGATGAAGCAAGCGGACATTGATGGCGCGCTGGTGGGCGGTGCGAGTTTGAAAGCTGAGAGTTTTGCGCAGATTGTTAATTACGATCGATGAGGTTTTGATTTGGTAACTTATATTCTTTACGGTCTCTTTATTTTGTCGTGCTTCATCCTGGTGGTGGTGATCCTTCTGCAGCCGGGCAAAGCGGATGCGGGCGCACTCTTCTCCAGCAGCGTCTCGAGTACTGCTTTTGGACCACGCGGCACGGCGAGCCTCCTGGCGAAGATCACGATCGGCGCGGCTGCCGCATTCATGTTGATCGCGTTGACGCTGGGTCTTCCGACCCTGACCGGCTCACGATCGGTATTGGAGTCGCAAGCAGAGGAACCGGCGCCTGTGTCAACCCCGACTCCAGCGCCGACGCAACAAGCTTCACCGGCGGCGCCAGCAGCATCACCTGCTGCGAGCAAGTAGGCTCTGTTGTTGAAATATTTCCGGCTATAATAGCCGCACTTTTGAAAACCTCTCTTTTAGCCGAAGTGGCGGAACTGGCAGACGCGCACGTTTGAGGGGCGTGTGAGGCAACTCGTGGGGGTTCGAGTCCCCCCTTCGGCACCATCCCAAAATCTAACTGTTGAAATATAAGGACTTAGCGCCCTTGCGGCTAGGCGTTGGGAACAACTAAGGTACAAACCTCTTCCTATCGACGTAAAAATATTCAAGGTTCTCATCTTTTCTTGGACCCTAACGTGGAACTGCAATTTTGAGGATTCAGCTTCGGTCTTGTCGAAAAGTGTTGTCGTGTGTAGGTACATAGTCTCTAGATTCGTCAGATAAAACACTTCTTGCAGCTCCGTTTCCTTGACGAGGAGTATACACAGGCATACACTCAGTATGCGATGCCATTAACCCGACTTTCGCCCAACGAAGTTCAGGCACTTCGCTTCATCTGGAACTCGTTAATACATTCTAAATCTCCCTCCATAAGAGATATTCAAAAAGAACTTCGGTATAGCTCGCCCCGTTCTGCAGCCTTGATTGTAGAAAAGTTAATTCGCGCTGGCTACATTGAACGCAAGGACGATGGCCGTTTACGACTTCTGAAGGAACTGCCAGAGAGCGAGACCTACGCTCGCACAGTGTTAGTCCCACTCGTTGGTAATGCGGCCTGTGGCATTCCACTTTTGGCGGATGAGAACATCGAAATGATGATTCCGGTCTCTACAGAGCTTGCTATGCCTGGACATAGATATTTTTTGTTGAGAGCCAAAGGCGATTCGATGGACCAAGCAGGAATCGCGGACGGTGATTTGGTTTTGGTGAGGCAACAGTCAGCCGCCGACAGCGGAAAGATAATCGTAGCATTGATAGATGACGAGGCCACCATAAAGGAGCTTCATCTGTCGCAGAATACAGTGATCCTGAAACCTAGATCCCGGTCAGATCGTCACCGCCCGATCATTCTTACCAAAGACTTTCGGATTCAAGGAATCGTTCTTACAACGATTTCTGGTTTTGACTGAACATGATGACAACTGAGGAGGTAAATCATGGTTGCATCTGAAATGAAGAAGATCTCCGCACCACTCAATGACGCAATCATTGTCGCCGTTGCGCAGTTAATAGATGACGCTCAGTGTGCTAGGCGCGATCCGAGTCATTCGGACCTTGAATTTCATATTAGTCGCGCCAATCTTACCGTTGGAGATCCGATATCCCGCGGAGAGACTGTCGGTAAGGCGAAGAGGATTAGAGCCACTCTCAATTGGGCACTAGAGAATGATTACGAGGCGGGAGGTCACCTCGTGACTTCATTAATTGCACTTGTCAGAGGACATGGTGGTTTTCGTGAAACATCGCCCAATTATGTCGGGAGTGAGGCGATAACGAATCTTATTTCGGCTTTAGATGATGAGGGTTTTGAGCTATCTCTGGACGGCCACTTGCGAACCAAAATCCTCGAGAATCTTTCTGGAATTGTTCTGACTGAAGCATTGATGGCTTACGTGCGACGGGCTAAGCGTGGTGTACACGATGCCGCGCTGATTACGGGTACAGGAAAGGATCTGTTAGAAGCTGTAGCTGCGCACATTCTGGAACAGCGATACGGAGGATATTCGACCACTTCAAACTTTCCGACCTTGCTGGGCAGAGTGTTCGTCGAATTAGGTCTAGCGACTCCGCAGGAGGCTGTTCAGCCGGCGGAGCCTGCCAACAAGCGAGTCGAAAGAGCAATGTATGAGCTTGCGTGCGGGATCAATCAACTCAGAAACAAGCAAGGAACAGGTCACGGTCGTCCTTGGATCTCCACTGTCACGGACGATGAGGCGAGAATGGCGGTAGAGATGATGGGGATAATAGCCGAGCGGCTCTTGTTGTTACATCAAGCCTAATGGGTAAACGTTAACTGAGAGAACGCGGCAATTGGTCGCGTCTCCGTCGGGTCGCTAGAGATTCACACATAACGAATACTCATTGTTTGCATGGACAAGTCCATACAGGAATATCGAAATCATCTTGTTGAAGCGCGTCAGAAATCTTTTGACGACTTTGACAAGACTGTACTTACATTGTCTGGCGGCGCGCTCGCCGTTTCAATCGCTTTCGTAAAGGACCTTCTGGGGCCTGGTACGTTGTACTTAAAAGCGTTTCTTATATCGTCCTGGATTTGCTGGGTCTTCAGCTTATTGACCGTCCTTGTTTCACACTATCTAAGTCAACTGACTCTAGATCGCGCAATCCAAGAGATAGACGAGGGTGCTCGACCTAAACGCCCGGGTGGGCTATTTAGAATATTGACGCTTATTCTCAATGCGTTAGAAGGGTTATTATTCGTCGCCGGACTGATACTTCTTATTATCTTTGTGTCGAATAACTTGGAGGTGCTTAATGTCAGATCGAAATAGATCAACTAGGTCGCCAGTTCCACAACCTCGGCAGACGCCGCCAATTGATAGAAAGGTAATTACCCCAAGTCCGCAAAGGCCAAATCAGATTCCAGGTGGCGGACAGCACGGATATGTTCCACCACCACCCCCACCACCAAAGCAATCAGGAAAGTGAGGGCCTTGTGACGTCTGCCTTGAATTCTTTTTTGTGCAGCTCAGAATCAAGAGCAAAAGTTCACGGTATGAATTTATGGCGTTGTAAGGTCGCGGTAACAGTTAATTCCGTTAGGCAAGCTCCCTTTCCACAGCTAAGACATACGTGAAAGGATTCTGATTTAACTTCTCAGTCTTTTCTAAATTATACAAAACAGTTGAAACCGCTAATGACACTCCAGCACCCACGAGTAGAGCGTGGGGAACAGACAAGCCAATCAATGCCAATGGTAAAGAGGTTGCAGAAGTGGAAAAGAAAGAGACTTTGAAAAAATTCTCTGCAACCCATTTAATGCGACTCGATTTTAAGGCTTTCTTGAAATTATTTAGCTCAGGCTGAACCTCATTAGTGTAAATGTCATTTACCCTCTGTATTAAGCTTTCAAAAGATTGGTCATCAGAGATTGCGCTTGTAAGTTCTGCGATCTTATTTCGAAAGAGTCCGAGTTCATCGGAGTATTTCTCTTTAAACCTAAGGATTTGTTTTACGGATGTCTCTGGATCAATTTGGATTCTCTTTATGACAAGATTAGCTAGTGCACCCTGTGTGAGGCTCGTTGGAGTTTCCTGACGCAATACGTGCTCATCGTAACCTGGAAACTGAAACAGGCTATGTTTTGGTCGTAGGTTGAGTATTGAGAAATCAACGTCGAGTTTTACGGCGTTAGCGAGACGATCACATATGGGGGTATCAGTTAGCAGGCCAAGCCCTCTCTTTTCGGACAATCGTGTCGCTAACAGAGTCATATAGAAGTTTCCAAATCGCTCATCTACTTGGAGCCATTCATCGGTGGTTCTTGAGCGCAGATTTGCTTCAATTGTATGTCTCACCTCATGGGGCAATTTCTGGGGATGCATTCTAAGTAAGTGCCGCACTTCTTTCGGCAGTTTCAATGGGTGCATATCTTGATAGCGAGAATAATCACGATGCGTCAAAACGTCCATGCCTTCTGCTGAATTAAGATAGGTCAAGACATCGCCAGTTAGTTCTTCGATCTCGTGCATATGCGATTCCACAAACAACGGTTCAAGTAATCCATTTTCAGAAAACTCTCTTGCTGTTTTGCTGGAATAAGGCTTGTTTATTGACGTGGGAACAATGGTCTGTAGGTGGTCCCAGTAAAGAAGTGCATTTTTTAACCAGCCATCATTATTGATGTCGATCCAAGGGTAGTAAAGCCCGCGTGTGAATGCTGCCATGTCTTTCACCTGCCTCTGCCTCTTAGTAGGAGAGATTGTAATTCAAACAGGCATTATCTGCGCGCAAGAGATGACTCATTGCGGAACAACCTAAGTACCTGGACTCGTAGGTCGCCCGATTGCCCTTAGCCTTTCCAAGCAACTCGGGTTGCTTTTACGCGACAGTAGTTACTTTGAATTGGGCCAATAGAAGGTGAAGCGACCTATCCTGAGTTTAGTGCAGTCAAAGTTCGAAGAAAGTCGGAACAACTAAGGTACAAGTGGGTGCTGACAGTGCCGAAGGTGCGGTCAGTGCGGAATCCCAAAACTGCATTTTTCCTGAGAAAATCAAAAATCCCCAGTAAAAACGGCAAAAACAATGTATTGCTGATGAGCCCCCCTTCGGCACCACTTATAAAATTGAAGCTGCGTGGATAAAAGACTTACACCATAGGGCGATTTTTGGTGTCACATCCGAGTCACACGAATTCCGGTTTATTTTATGAGCTTCCACTGGCATAGGTCTCGTTTTTGGTTCTTCTTCCTCTCCTTCTTCTTGCACCTGAACTATCTTCGGCGATCGTTTAATTAAGGTTGCACGCCGTTCCTTCGTCTCGCTTTGATTTACTTGATCTGTGGGTTGTTAAAGCGCAGCCAGCCGACGTGCTCAGGTAGGTACGAATGTTCCTACGCCAAAAACTCTTGACGGGGTTTCGTCTGAGTGTGATTTATCGAACTGGATGGAAAGTGGCTTATCGGGAGTTAATGGTGAGTCGCCGTAGAAGCGTCTGGAGGGAGGTGCGGGCGTAGCCGAGGCGATCTGCAGTTCTCGTCTTATTGCCTTCGACTTCAACTGTTCTGGTTATAGTTGCCAGTTGGATACGAGCAATGAACGTTTGTAAGTCTTCCGTCTTTTTGACAACGAAAGTTTTTGGGCCAGTAAGATTTCGGTTTGTAGCTGTGGGCGCGGAGTGGGGGTGGGATGAGTGAATTACGGTGTTCTTAAACTTGAGCCTGGCGCGCTGCGGGGGCTGATGAAGTGTTTGAAGAGTTAGTACGGCTCGATTGTGGTGTGGAGAGCGGATGGTTTGGGAAACTCATTTCTTGTCTGGCGTTGTCGGATGGTGCTGAAGCAGAAAAGATATTGACGCAACTTCATTAAGAGATCTTGTTCTATGGAAAGCAGGCCAGAGTTTGCAGAGATCCGGTTGTAATCGCTTCGTTGACGTAGCAAAAGCATTGTTCGATCTGGGTGGTATGGTTTGTAAGAATGAAAGAAGTAGTAAGGTGAGAACCCAGGATAGAGGCTGATTTAAGGGGAACCACGTAATTGACTGCCGCGATCTCGTTGAGATCTAGAGAAACCTGCTTGAAACGCGGCTGAGATGACATGACACCAAGGAATCACGACTTATATACCGGGATTAAGACGTTTTGCCTTGCCTTAGTCCGCTTACTGACGGAGCAAGTCGATCAGCAAGGGAATTCAATGATCGAAGGTATCCGCGAACTGCGCGAATACCAAGATTGCATTGACAAGTTGCAGGCCGACGCAGTTATTTCGTCACATTTCGAGAAGCGGATTGGCATCGCCGGTTTCGGTTACTCACCGATTACGGCCAACGGTCTCCTGGATGCGCTGGTGAAGCCGATATCAGAGGGCAAGAGACCGGTCTTTGATGAACAGTTCTTTGACCAAAGCTATATGGAATTCGAAGACATCTTTTATTGCCGGACCGTGGAGTGTGAAGCGATCGCTCCGGTCCAAGGCTGGTATCTGAGTGACGAATTGCAGCAATGGTCTGGCAACACCCCACTGATGACGTTTTCGGATGAACTGCATATTGGTCAATTAAGTGGAGAGGAGGAAAAAGCCGTACATTTGATGGAATTGGTTAGGAGGTACGGATTCCGCTGGACAGATCGATTGTACGCGATTAGGGCAACTTACCAGAGGGAGAAACTGGTCATGCGAATTGATGAAGAGATTGCGCCTGACGTGGAACAAGCTGCAGAAGAGGAGTTTTTGCAGATCAACGATCGTATTGAAGAAGTTTTGGAGACTTTGAGAGTGTTCAGGAAGGGCAGTATCCGTCAAGGTGGGATATATCATAAGGTGAATAGCTGGTTAGTCAGTGGCATCATGCGCAACATGAGTAAGCCCTTGGCTGACCCCATCGCGAACCTCAATCCTATGTACGTTCTCGAAACTCAGCAGGATCTATATGAGCTGGAAGGTTTCTGGCAATCAGTGCAGAAAGCAAAGGCCAAAGATCATCGATTCTTGAACATTGCAATGCGGCGTTTCTCTGAAAGTAATGAACGTCATCGTGTGGAAGATCGACTAATCGATTTGATGATTGCCGCCGAATCGTTAGCACAATCAAGTAGCAGCAAGAGTAAAGGCGACGTTATTGCGGAATATGTAGCGACGCATGTGGTGGAGACTGACAAGACTAAAGTGCGAACAGTTATGCAAGATACTTACAGGCTGCGTAATTGTATTGTCCATGATGGTGATGCGTCGGGATGGTTAAGGGTAACGGGGAAACAGGCAGCGGATGTGATTCTTGTTGTAAGTTCGGCTGAAGAGTATTTGAGAGAGGCTTTGAAGAAAATGGTGATGGAAGTCACGCAATAAGATCGGTGATCTTTTTAGAGTTTGGGGAGAGGTCGGTGCCCGCCAGTAGCTAGCGAGCACCTTGTGATCATGTCGTTGAACCCCTGCGCAAGAATCGTTCGCTGAGTCTCGCCTAGTGCCGGCAGCACATTCGGACGACGATTTCGGCTTAGCAAAGTCGTGATGTGGCAAACGGCTATTGATTTTGTGTTGCATTGTCTTGGTCAGTAAGAACCAACAACTGAACGCGGAGACAATGAGCAAACTGGCGGAGTCCACAGGCCGCAATCTAAGATAGACTGCTTCATCAATCTTTCGGCTTCAGCAATTAAGTCGTCAATAGCGGCGGCTTGGTAAGATAGCCCTGTGCTCCTGCGTTCAAAGGCTTGTCTGTCTTGCTCATGGGCTGCGCCGGAATAAAAAAGGATCGGAGTGATTTGATTGAACGCCCTAATGTGTTGAGTTAATTCTACACCGGTGAGCTCGGGTATCCAGTTATCAACGACGAACAAATCAAACCGTTCGACCTTGGTCCAGGAGGGAAGTGAACAAGACCTTCACTACATCGATGAGATGGTTGAAAGCGAGAACGTAATTGCGGTGTTCTTGCCGCATATGCAGACCTTGGTGCAAGCCGTGGTTAAACGGAGGCGCGAAGAACTGACCAAGAAGGAAGAAGAAATATTTTGCAAGTCGTCGCGTAAAGTTGTTTTTAATGGGTTGAACTAATCACTTTCGTTCGTTAGGTGATGATGTAAACGTGTTGTTTGTATGGATGGCGTCGATCTATACGAAACACTGGATCGAAGGCTATCGCTCGACGATGTGATCGCCAGAAAGGTGCGTCGCGCTGCGGAAAGCGGCCAGCTTTGTACGAGTCCGTGATCTCTATCCATGAGTGTTTTTATATGCACAGAACGAACGGTTGCTGCGCTAGAATCCACGCTCGAAGACGCTCGATCCAATCTGGAGTAGTTACGACCACAGAGATTAAGCCAAACCAAGAATGAAGACTATGGAATGCGCTGAAGAATTGATTACCGAATTGAAGTTTGATCAAACATTCTATCGGGAATCGGTGTATGCACCGCTGACGTGAAGAATCGTGACCGTTTTTCCTCTAACCGTGAAGAGGACGCGATAACGTCCGACAATCAAATGCCGAATGGAAACCCCCAATTGTTCGCTCTCCGGCGCGAGAGGACAAGCCAATGGCAATGATGTGAGTTGTTTTCTAATAACCCGCCGTAGTTCCCGCACCCACAGTTTCGCATTTTGTTCTCCCCACGCTCGAGAACCCCATTTGAAGGATGATTCGATGTCCGACTCGGCATCTGAATGGAGGATGACCTTGTACTTTGCCATCAATCTTCGACTGGAATGTTATTCCTGGCGAAGAACTCATTGAAAAAGTCTTCCGCTGGTCGTCCTTTCTTACGACTTCGTGACGCGAGGCGCTGACGCAGGATCTCGACAACCTCCGACCGCTCTTTAAGCTCAAGTAGTTTTTGATAACTTTCGGCGTCCTGGACTACCACTGCCGCTTTGCCATTCACCGTCAGAACAACCGGCTCTTTAGTTTTTTTCATTTGACGCATCACTTTGTTGCTATCGCGCTTGAAGGTCGACAGACTCATTATGTCCCGAGCGAGTTTCATGGTTAAGTCCTAAGTAGATAAATCTGCACGCAATTTCACTACCCGTCAATCTATTGTGCGCTAAGGAGCCTGTCAAGCGCTGGCTCTAATCAACGCTTTCAAGACCGGGCAACGTCGCCACTTTTTATTATTTAGCCAATCCAATAGAGTTGAATCGGTTCACGTCTGAATTGCCGCTCAAGGTTGGACCAAAGTCAGAAACGGCACCACAACACAAATTTAAGCTTCGCGTCTAAAGAGATTAGTGGAAGAACCGAGATTCCGTGTCCTGTTGCCGAATGCAATTGAAAGACGAAGGAACGACCTCGAAGCGTCGGCCTTGCATTTCTGAACTCTGTCATTTAATGATCTTCAATCCTTAACAATGAGACCTCCACAATGACATCCTGATTAAGAGGTGAGAGATGAAGTGGTCAAGGCGTTTTGTGAGACTTGTTCAGCTCGCGAGTATTCTGACGTTATACGCGTCCGCAGCATTTAGCCAGGACTTAAAGGAACTCGACTCGACCGCAAAGGGACGCATCGAACTGGCACGCGCTTCGATCGTAACGGTAAAGATGCTGGACGAACGAAACGAAACAATCTCGCAGGCGAAGGGTTTTCTTATCCGAAAAGATCTCATCGCGACTGACCTTGAAATCGACAAGAATTCTCGTCTTCAAGTTACCGCTGCGACAGAAGCCGGTGCCGTAAGAGTAGTATCTTCAGGTAACTATTTTCTTCCGTACGTGCTGGTGGAGACGCAAGCCGAAATTTCGCCGTTGAGCCTGGGCGACAGCGAACGAGTCGCAGTGAACGATCCCGTATACATGCTGAGCGAATCGGGAACGATAGTCGGCGGCCGGGTCACAGGCTCCACGATGATAAAGAACATTCGAGCGTTCTCAATGAGCCTTCCTATCAACGACAATGACAAGGGCGCGCCAGTGTTCGACCGTTACGGTGAAGTGATCGGCATTGCCACTAAAAGCCCGGACGTACAGAGCGCCGGTTTAGCTTGGCCGAGTCAGCTCCTGGCCACCCTCAAGCATTTGGGTGAGCCCGGTGTCGGAGCAGGCAGAGGAGAGGGACCACAGTTTGGCGCCGGTATTGGCTCCGGCCAGGCCGGTAATTCAATCCCCACTGGTGTTGATACAAAGCCTGTACTGGTGAATAGGCCCAAGCCTCGTTACACGGAATCGGCTCGCGCTAATCGTGTTCAAGGGACGGTGATCATGCGTGTGTTGGTGGGCGAGGACGGCAATGTGAAGAGCGTCCGGGTGGTTCGCGGTCTTCCCGATGGTCTAACGGAAGAAGCGATTTCTGCGGCGCGTCAAACTACGTTCAAGCCGGCGATGAAAGACGGCAAGCCGGTGCCCTTTTGGGTGGGATTGGAAATGAACTTCAACATTCGCTGATGTCTCGCTGCCCGGATTTCAAATCACTGCCATGGGTTGGCCGCGAGTGTGCGGACGCGGCTTGGTATCCTGAATCCCCAGCTTTTTCATGCGCGTGCGCAGGGTGCTGGGATGGAGGCCCAGGACTTTGGCCGCCCCATCCGGTCCTTCGATCCTCCCGCCCGCGGCTTCGTGCACGGCGATGATGTACTCTCGCTCCACTTCTTCCAGAGTCTTACTCGGCTTGTGCGGCGCCGCGGCGGGAAACATCTCCATCGTGTTCGAGATTTGTAGGACGGTGCCTGTGCTAGTAATGATAGCCCGCTCGATCACGTTCGCCAGCTCCCTCACGTTGCCGGGCCAGAGGTACTCGCGTAGCGTCTCCAGCGCGGACGGCGCCACAGAGGTTATCTCCTTCCCTATCTTTTTTGATAAGACCCGCACGAAGTGTTGGACCAGGAGCGGTATGTCCTCCCGGCGCTCGCGCAGGGGCGGCACGTTGATCGGATACACGTTTAAGCGGTAGAAGAGGTCCGCGCGGAAGCGGCGCGCTTTCACATCCTGTGACAGATCGCGATTTGTCGCCGCAATGACTCGCACATCCGCCTTAATGCTTTGGGCGCTGCCAAGGCGCTCGAACTCGCCGTCCTGAAGAACGCGCAGCAACTTCGGCTGAAGCTCCATGGGTAGCTCACCGATCTCGTCCAGGAAGAGGGTGCCGCCATCGGCCAGTTCGAATCGCCCGACCTTCCGTCCGACAGCGCCCGTGAAGGCGCCCTTCTCGTGGCCGAACAGCTCGCTCTCGATCAGGGTGGGCGAGAGCGCCGCACAGTTGACCTTGACCAGCGGGCGGTCGCGCCGCGGGCTCTCCCTGTGGATGGCGCGGGCGACCAGCTCCTTGCCCGTCCCGGTTTCGCCCGTGACGAGGACCGTGGCGTCGGTCGGGGCCACCTGCTCGATCTTGCGCAGGACGCGCCTGACGACCTGGCTGCGGCCGACAATCTCGCCGAAGTGGCGCTCCAGCTTTGCCTCTTCGCGCAGGTAGATGTTCTCCTCCTGGAGCCGATCTTTCAGTAGCCGGACTTCTTCGAGCGCTCTCTTAAGTGACTCCTCTGCCTGCTTGCTCTCGGTGATGTCGCGCGAGATCGCCAGGAGTCGAGTGACGCGTCCCTGCGCGTCGCTTATCGGCGTGATCACTGTGTCCCACCACTTGGCCTGCCCGTCGGGCGTTGGCCCGTAGGCTTGAAACACTCCGACGCCACTTGTCTTCGCCTGCTCAATCGCCGCGCACGCACTTCGCCGGCCTTCGCCCGGCCAGAGTTCGATCCACGAGCTTTTGATGTAAGGGCCGGCGTCTTTGATCCCGAGCAGTTCCTGCCCCCGCTCGCTGATATAGAGCAGCCTCCCCTCCAGGTCCAGAATCTTGATGCAGTCGCTGCTGCTCTCAACGATGCGGCGGTTGAACTCCTCGCTCTCGCGCAGCGACTCCTCGGCCGCCTTGCGCGCGCTGATGTCCTCGATGATGGCGACGAAGCAGGACGGCTCGCCGGTTTCCTCGTCCCGCACGACCGAGGCCGTCAGGTTGACCCAGATGGGGGCGCCGTCCTTCCTGATGTAGCGCTTCTCGTATGAGCAGGACTTGATCTCGCCCGTAATCAGGCGGCGCGCGTACTCCAGCTCAGCTTCGAGGTCGTCCGGGTGTGTGACCTCCTGGTAGGTCTTGGTAGCTATCTCCTCTGGAGTGTAGCCGACTATGTCGCACAGCTTCTGGTTCATGAGCAGGAGCCGGCCGTCGAGGGAACTGTGGGCGACGCCCACTGCCGCCTGCTCGAACGTGGCGCGGAAGCGCTTCTCGCTCTCGCGGAGCACCGACTCACTCGGCGAGGGACGTTCGATGACGACGCAGTCGAATTGCTCGAGCGAGATGAGGCCGAGGGCTTGAGACGTGCAGTCAGTCTCCGTCACCTCACAGCCGTCACCAGCCAACAACGTCGTGAGGAGGTGGCCGTCGTCGTTCGCTACACGGAGCACTCGCTGTCTCTTCCAGTCACCCATTGAGATGTACCTCGGGATTAATAAAGGGTTACGTCAACCAACACTCGATATTTTTTGCGGGGGGAAAACCGGCAACCACCCGAACGCCATAACGTTGCGCGTTCAAGCTTTTGAACGATTTGGTGTTGAAGAAAATACAATCGGAGGAAAAGAAAAGCAAAACCCGCGCTGACTCTTCATCGATGCTCGCCGCAACGCTCTGTGTGTAGCGGTTAAGCCAACGACAATTCTTTCAAGTTCAGAAGCTTCAACTTCAGCCTGACCGGCCTGCCACGCGCATCTCTGGCGTCGCAGGCCGTGTTGAGGTCAGAATCGAAGTCCTCGAGGTTGTGGATCAACTCGTCGACGTCCTCGTATTCTTCGACTTCACCATCCTCAAAGCGAATATAAATCGGAAACTCAGGTTCCATTCTTTCTAGTACTCCTCACCATGGCTTTGCCCTCAAAAGTCAGAAATCCTTGTTGGATAAATGTCAGTACCACCTGCGGTAGCGGGTGGGTCAACCATCAGAAATCAAAATTCATAGCAATATCACATGCTCGTCGTCGACCCACCCGCTACCGCAGGTGGTACTGACATTTAT
>JBIOUJ010000271.1:0-8373 GCA_044867025.1 Pyrinomonadaceae bacterium
GTAAATCTGCGGCTAAAACTATTTTCCCGAACTGCGCACGATTCTCAATCAACTCATGCGCCTGACGCGCCTCGCTGAGCGGCAACACGCGATCGACAACTCCGCGGATCTTCCCTGCCGCTACAAACTTCATCGCCTCGAGCAGCTCCGACTTCGATCCCATGAACGATCCGAGCAGCGTCAAATGTCTGTAGAAAACCTGCCGCAAGTCGGTGCGCGCATCGAAGCCACTCGTAGCGCCACACGTCACCAGCCGTCCATTATTCTTCAGCGCGCTAATGGATCCAGCCCAGGTCGCTGCGCCGGTATGCTCGACAACCACGTCGACGCCTTTGCGGTCGGTCAGTCGTCGCACCTCTTTGGGCCAATCATCACGCGTGTAGTTGACGGTTTCGTCAGCACCTAACTCACGCGCCTTCGCAAGCTTGTCATCCGAGCTTGCAGTCGTGATCACGCGCGCGCCGCGCAGCTTCGCAATCTGAATCGCGACTGAACCAACGCCGCTCCCAGCCGCGTGCACCAGCACGTCTTCCCCCGGTTGCACGTTTGCTCGCGTAACGAGCATGTGCCACGCCGTCACCGTCACTAACGGCAGAGACGCCGCTTCTTCCCAGCTCAATCCGGAAGGTTTTGGAATGATGTTGACCCCGGGAACGACAACACGCTCCGCATAACCACCATCGCGACGATAACCGACAATGTCGTACTCACGGCACATGTTGTCGCGACCGCTGAGGCAAGCCTCGCAATGTCCACACGACACCCCGGGTTGGACCATCACCTCATCACCCGGCTTCACCCAGGTCACAAGCTCGCCGACGTCTCGCACGACTCCGGCGACGTCACATCCGAGAATGTGCGGCAGCGGAATCTCGATCCCGGGCATTCCGGTTCGAACAAAGATGTCGAGATGATTCAGCGCGCAGGCTTTTCCTTCCACTACGACTTCGTTTTCACGAAAACTCGGCTCGGGGACGTCGGTGTACTCGAGCACTTCCGGTGCGCCATGCTGTTTGAAGACTGTCGCTTTCACGATGTGGTGGCTTGTTCGCGCGCGTGATACGAGGAACGCGTGAGCGGGCTCGACTCCACGTGGTGAAATCCGAGCGTCATTCCAATCTCGCGCCACTTCGCAAACTCTTCCGGCGTCACGTAGCGCTCGACGGGCAGGCGGCGAGCATGTGGTTGGAGATACTGGCCGATGGTCATGATGTCGCACGAAACCGAACGCAAGTCGTGCATTAGCGCTACAACTTCGTCGAACATTTCGCCGAGTCCGACCATGATTCCGCTTTTAGTTAACATCCCGCGTCCTTCGCGGTCGCGTCGGGTCGCGGCGCGATGCAGCAGTGTCAGCGACTGCTGGTAATTCGCATCCGGCCTGACGCGTCGATACAGTCGCGCGATCGTTTCGGTGTTGTGATTGAGCACGTCGGGCTCGGCGTCAAGCACGGTGTTGAGCGCCGCTTCGTCGCCGTTGAAGTCCGGAATCAACACCTCGACTTTGCAGTCGGGATTCAAAGCGCGGACCTGACGAATTGTTTCGGCCCAGTGCGCGGCGCCGCCGTCGGGGAGATCGTCCCGGTTGACGGAAGTGATCACCGCATGTGCGAGGTTTAGATGGCCGACGGCCTCTGCGACGTGACGCGGCTCCTCAGGATCCAATGACCCCGGCTGACCTTTTCCGACAGCGCAAAAGCCGCAATGACGCGTGCAGATGTCGCCGCCGAGCATGAACGTCGCGGTGCGGTCTGACCAGCATTCGAAAATGTTCGGACAACGTGCTTCCTGACAAACCGTGTGCAGGTTGAGTCCTTCGATCAACTGCAACACCTGGTTTTGATTGGTCGGATCGCCCAGGCGGATGCGCAGCCATTCAGGCTTGGGCTGACGCACTCTCTGATTATTGCTGATTACACGAAGTTCTCGGGCCATTTGGAATTAGTTTGCCACAAAGAGGCACAAAATCATAAAGCGAGGATCTTAGCGAGCTGGTCCGGATCGATGTTGCCGCCGGAAAGAACCACGCCGGCGCGTTTTACGTCCGCCGGAAGCTTATGGCACATCACGGCGGCGGCGGCGGTCGCGCCTGAGGTTTCAACCAGCACCTTCATCCGAAACAGCATGAAGCGGAGTGTTTCAATGATCTCCTCGTCCGAGACCGTTAACACGTCGTCAGCGATCTTCTGGAGGATCGGAAATGTGAGTTTGCCGGGTATCTGGACGCGCAACCCGTCAGCGATCGTCGGTGGAGGAGGAATCGAAACGCGTTCTCCTTTCATCAACGATTGACGAGTGTCGTCAGCGGTATCAGGTTCAACCGGGTAACATTTGATTTTTGGATTCAACGCCTTCGCCGCGGTCGCCACACCTGCGAACAGTCCGCCGCCGCTGCAAGGCGTCAGCACACAGTCGAGCTCCGGCACTTCCTCAACCAGCTCGAGTCCGCAAGTTCCCTGTCCCGCAAGAATCAGGTAATCATCGTACGGCGGGACCATCACCAGCCGTTCGCGCTCGGCGAGATCGAGCGCAAACGCTTCGCGATCCTGTTTTTGACGATCGTAAAAGACGATCTCCGCGCCGTAACCACGAGTCGCCGCAACCTTCGACGCCGGCGCATCTTCAGGCATCGCTACCAGAACGCGCACGCCCGCTTCACGACCCGCGAGGGCCACAGCCTGCGCGTGATTGCCGGATGAAAAGGCGACGATGCCGCGTTGTTTCTCCTCGGGCGTGAGCGACTGGATCTTGTTCGTCGCACCGCGAATCTTGAACGCTCCTGCACGTTGCCAGTTTTCGCATTTGAAGAAGACTTCTTTGCCGGAAATTTGATTGAACTGGCGGGAAGTGATGACCGGCGTGCGATGTATGCGCGAACCAATTCGCTCGCGTGCTTCCTGGATAGTGTCGATGGTCAGCATATTAGGCCACGGATAAACACGGAAAACTTAAATAAGAAAAGACGTCGGCAAAGTGGCCCACGATTCGATCTTCGACGGCGCTCAACTCAGTCTCACGACCAAGTAGAACCTCCATCGAAGTCACGGGCTCACCTTCGCAGGCGATTATTAAATCGAAATAACTGAGATCGGTATTTACGTTGAGCGCAAAGCCATGCGTCGTAACCCACCTCGCGATGTGTACGCCAATCGCGGCGACTTTTCCGCGTTCGGTGTGAACACCCGTCAACCCCTCGATGCGAAACGCGTGGATGCCAAAGTCTGACATTGTGCGAATCAAAACTTCCTCGAGATCGCGCACGTAACGGTGGACGTCTTGGCGGTCAGGACTCAAATTGACGATCGGGTAGCCCACGACCTGGCCCAGGCCGTGATAAGTCACTTTCCCTCCACGGTTGGTCTCGAAGAGGGTGACGTTGCGCGCCCGGAGTTGTTCGCGATCGAGCAGTATTGACGAGCTATCACCGCGCCGCCCGATCGTGAGCGTGTGTGGATGTTCGAGCAGGAGAAGCGTATCGGGCTCAATGCCGGACTTGACTGCCAGTTCTGTCTCTTTCTGAATCCGGAGGGCTGATTCATAATCGACGAGCCCGAGACGTTGGACCAAAAGCTTTCTTTGCTTCATCATGCAACCAGAACGCGGTGTTTGGGCGTCATTCTAACAGCCGTGTTGGTCTTTGGTACAATTAGCTCCACACACGAAACCAGAACAGTAGAAGGAGACACACCTTGAAACGCATCGCCATCACACTATTAACCCTATTGCTTTTATCTCCCTCTACAGTGTTCGGGCAGACACGGAAGCGATCGACGTCGAAGCAAAAGCCGGCTTCAACAGCACAGACGGAAGAGCGCGCGGCGCAGGTGCGGACCCAGGGCGCACAGCGAGTTGCCGAGCAGATCAAGCTTTTGACGAAGTTTATCTATCTGCTTGGTGGAGCTAGCAGCGGGATCGCGGCCGTGGACGAGGCAGTGCGCAGAAATGAGGCGTCACCGACCGTTGTGCAACAGAATCAGCAAAGCAAAGTGCAAGTCAAGACCGGCATAACAAATTTCCGCATGGGCCTGGATAAGCTGGAGATCGACTTCCGTGCGACGCCTGAGCTTCAGCCGTACTACATCAAACTCGCGGGCGTGGCAGCGGGTGCAGCAACTGCTGAAGAACAAGCCGCCGCGAATCAATTCGATCGCTCCGGCCGAACGCTGCTCGACGTTGTCAATCGATTAGCGGATGTGCTTGTGATAATGAGGCAATAAGCGAATTAAGCCGCAGATGAACTGTGGATGACGCAGATCAAGATCTACGTCATCCATCTGCGGCTAATCGGATTTCTTGGGGTAGTAGCCCTGGCGGGCGCGGACGCGCACATCGTTGCGCGCAGGAATACCGACCTGAATCTTCCGAAATACTCCCGCAGGCGCCTCGGAATTCCCGTAGTACTGAAGCAAGTATTGCCCTCGCAGTTCCGCTGCAACCTGTCGAAACACGCGTTCAAGATCCTTATCGGAATCAGGAACGAACGCCGTCCCCCCAGTCGTTTCGGCAATTGCTTCCATACCTCTCTCAGCCCGCATCGCGATCTGATTCAGCTTTATCGAAGGACCACCAGGATTCACCGCGTAAAAGATCACATCAGCCTGCTGCACCGCTTTTTGAACGTCAGCCACCGCTAGCTGGTGGTTACGCTGTTGTAAGGCAAGCCGGGTCGCGGGGAGCTGTTGGCCGCTCAGCGTTGCTCTGGCGTCGGCAATCGACATGTTCTGGATACGCTCACTGAAGTTGTCGTCGCCATCAGATAGCACTACGATCACGCGCCGGAAGTTACTGGGCGCGCTTGTCATCAGGTATTTCGCAGCGGCTGAGACAGTATCGTAGAAAGCGGTCGGCACTGGTGTCGTAGCAGCCGGTATGGTCAACATCTTTGCGGCTGAAATCTCGGCCGAAGCGAGTGGCTGGATCATCGTCGGCTTATCCATGATCGTAAAGATGGCAGCTCTGTCCGTCGGCTTCATCACCAGTTTCAAAAACGTTGCGGCTGCGTTCTGCTGCGAAACGAAGAAGCCTTTTTGACTGGTGCTACTCGACACGTCAAACAACAAAGCAATCGCTAACGGCACCTGTTCCGGATTGCCGATTCCTGAGATCTCCTGCTGTTTGCCCTCTTCCAGCAAACGAAAATCATCCTTAGTCAGTCCCTGCACAGCCTGGCCCTGCTGGTCGGTCACTGAAACCGGGACCATCACCAGATTCGACGTGGTCTTGATAACGTCCGGGATCACGTCAGGCTCGACTGGTTTCGGAGTTGGCTTTGGCTTTGCTTTCCAGGGTGGAGGCGGGGGCGGCAGCGTTTGTTGACCCTGGACAGTTGGTATGGACAGAAAAATGGCCAGCACTCCCAAAAGGATTGCCGGCCGCAAAAGTTTTTTCTCAACCCCCACAATCATCATGACACCCTCGAGTCTGTATCATGCCGCCAAATGAGCTGGCCTGCATGTCAAATCTATCGTACCGCTTTTATGACGGCATGATCCACGACTCTTTTGGTGCCACGTTACATCCGCGGAGTTGCACCCGTGGTGAAACTCCGCGAGGTTGATTAATTACCGGAACCCGAAGTGCCCGGATTCATTGTCGGTGCAGGAGCTGTTAGTCCCTTGTTCACAAGCAGCTTGATATCAACGCGCCGGTTCTGTGCACGACCTTCACGCGTTGTATTCTCCGCTACCGGGTTCAATTCACCGTAACCGAACGGGGTGATGATCCGACGTAACGGAATACTGTGGTTCTCAACCAGGTAACGAATGACTGCATCCGCACGACGCTGGCTGAGCTGACGATTCAGGTTGATGCTGCCGCGCGAATCCGCATAGCCCGAAACCTCGAGCACATAGCCCTTGGCGTTCATTGCCTTGCTGGCAATGTCGTCAAGCGTGGTCTTCGCCTCAGGCGAAAGCACCGCACTGCCGGTCTTGAAATTCACTGCGGCAGTTTGCTGCGGTTGGTAGTCGTCTAGAGACGAGATGCGCTCGTTGGTCGCATTGACACCGGCGACAGCCGCATCTGCGGTTGCCTGGGCTGCCTTCGCACCACCGCGTGCAGCGTTAGAAACAGCAGCGAGCTCTTCCAATTGGCCGGACAGGCGTTGCGCATTCGCTTCGACCTGGCTGAGCTTGTTCTCAGTGTCACTCGCTCTTTCCTCTAGCGGCGCAGCGCGTGATTCAACCGCACGTGCAACACGCATGTCGGCTTCGTTGAACCGGATCTTCTCCGCATCCAACTCACCCGAACCATTTCCACGTCCTTCAACCTCTACGTTCAGGCCGCGCAGGATGCTGGTCTGTGCGTAGTTGGTGCCGCCACGGAGGAACCCACCTTTTGTCTTTACACTGGTCCTGTCGCTCAGACGAACAACCGTATCCACGCCGTTCATATCACGGACAGTGAACGTATCAGCATCACGTCGAGTAACGACGCCTTTGAGCTTCATCTTTTGTCCGCTTGTGACTGTGCGCGAGCCGGACGGGTTGGTCGTATCTTGGGCCAGGATTGGGGAGGCGGAGAAGGCTAAGAGGACAGTGATAAGCACTGCCGGGGCAAACATTTTATGTTTAGTGAATACCATCGATTTTATCTCCTTCAAACTGGTGAAAGTTAACGCGCCCCTTGAATGCGCGTCTTCTTCAAGCTGATCATGGCGAGTCCTCGCTCCTCGCCTCCCGCTCGTTAAATTTTGCGGATGACATCTCTTAGACTTTCGCCGGAGCTAAGTCAATAGGCTCCGCATTTCTTCATCGAATCACCACTAGATCGCAATAAGATGAGCCACAGATTATCACGGAATCATGCAGATTTATTCTGATTTGCATGAAATCCGTGAAGATCTGTGGCTCTGAACGAGAGTTAAACTGAGAAGTCGCCGGCCTCTAATTCTTCTTTGACGAACGCCAGAAAGCGCTCGGCATCAGCGCCGTCGATCACGCGATGATCGAAGCTCAGGGCAAAATAGGACATCCAACGGATGCCGATAAAGTCCTCGCCATCGTCAGTAGTCATAACCTTGGCCCGCTTTTCAATTTTACCGACACCGAGAATCGCGAGCTGCGGTTGATTGATGATCGGCGTTCCGAATAGACCACCAAAGACGCCCGGATTTGTGATCGTAAACGTGCCGCCAGTGACCTCGTCGGGCTTGAGCTGCTTGGTCCGTGCGCGGTCTGCAAGGTCGTTTGCAACACGGGCCAGACCGGAAATGCTCAGGTCGTCCGCGCGCTTGATTACGGGAACGATCAGTCCCCAATCGAGGGCCACGGCCATTCCGAGATTGATGTCCTGCTTGTAAATGATCTGCTCGCCGCTCACCTGCGCGTTGAAGATCGGGAACTTGCGTAACCCCTTTATCACTGCCTCGAAAATGAAAGGCATAAACGTGAGCTTGGTCCCGGTTCGCTCGTAGAACGTGTTGCGGTGCTGTTCACGAAGTCGAGCGACGCGCGTCATATCGATCTCGTAGACCGTGGTGACATGGGCCGAAGTACGCCGCGATAGGACCATGTGCTCGGCGATCTTCTTGCGCATTACGCTCATCTGTTCGACGCGATCTCCGACCTGTGGCTTTGGTGGAGGGGGCGCAGGTAGTTCAGGAGCGGGGGCAGGTGGGACAGGCGCAGCGCGTTCGGGCGCGCGTTGAGGCGCCGCGGCTGAAGTTCCCGATTCGATAAAACTCAGTATGTCGTTCTTGGTGACGCGACCGCTTAGACCAGTGCCTTCGAGTTTTGAGATGTCGACTCCGTGCTCTTGCGCGATCTTGCGGACCAGCGGGCTCGACTTGGTGCGGCGAAGTTCATCAGCAGTCGCCGCAGCTCCGTCACGCGGGGGTGCAGGCTGAGGCGGCGGTGCTGGTGCGGGTTTCGCCTCGACCGGTGGTGGCGCCGGCTTCGGAGGTGCTGGAGCTTCCTGCTTCGGCGCCGGCGGAGGTGGAGGCGGTGCAGCCTCGTCTTTCTCGGCCGGCTTTTCTTCGACTGGTTTTGCAGCAGGGGCTTCGGCGACCGCCGCTCCGGACTGGGCGCCGTCGAGCACTGCGACGACGGTGTTGACCTCGACCGTATCGCCTTCGTTGTATCTGACTTCTGCTAACGTTCCCGCAGCCGGCGATGGGATCTCCGCATCAACTTTATCAGTCGAGATCTCAAACAAAGGTTCGTCCCGCTCGACCCGCTCGCCGACTTTCTTTAACCACTTCGTAATCGTTCCCTCCGCGATGGACTCACCCATCTGCGGCATCACCACTTCAGTGCTCATTTCAACTCCCGCGCTTCTTTTCTCTGCGTTCTCTGCGTATCTCTGCGTCCTCTGCGTTGAAGTCTGTTTTAACGCAGAGGACGCAGAGATACGCAGAGAACGCAGAGAAAGACC
>JBIOUJ010000272.1:0-17284 GCA_044867025.1 Pyrinomonadaceae bacterium
TCCTTCGAATCCCGAGTTGTTCTAATCTGCCTCTGCGTACCTCTGCGTTCCTCTGCGCCTCTGCGGTAAAAACCCGTTCACCGCAGAGGCGCAGAGGAACGCAGAGGTACGCAGAGGCAGATTAGAACAACTCGGGATTCGAAGGAGGTTTCTTCGTGAGGTGTCATCAAACCATTTGTTTCGTCCTCATATCATCACTTCTCTTAACAACAGTCGTTTTAAGTCAGGAACCGCAAAAGCCGGCGGATGACGTCATACGGATCACGACGGAACTGGTCCAGACAGGCGTGGTCGTCGTCGACAAGCAAGGAAAGTTCGTGGAAGGGCTAAAGCCCGAACAATTCTTACTCAAAGTCGATGGCCAGCCAGTGACTCCATCGTTCGTCGAACACGTGATTGCAGGCACGAAGCGCGAGGAGAAGTTGGAAACGTCGGGCGCGAATCCGGGCGCAGCCGCCGCGACGCCGTCGGAACCATCATATCGCGGTCGCACAATCATATTCTTCGTCGACGATCTGCACTTGAGTGCCGATAGCGTCCAGCGCACACGCAAAGGAATTTTGGAATTCGTCGAGAAGGAAATGACGATCGAAGATCAAGTCGCCGTTGCGTCACCGAGTGGACAGATCGGTTTCCTTGAACGGTTCTCCGATCTAAAGCCGGTGGTGCGCGCGGCTGTGAGTCGTCTCAATCATAAACCGTATTCTGTTCGTGATCACGAACAGGTTCCCATGACTGAATACCAGGCAGTGCGCATCGATCAGGGCGATAATTCAGCGTCTGACTACTTCGTGACCGAATTGATGAAGGCGAGCACGTATAAAACCCCAGTTGACGGCGGAATGGGTCCGCCCAGCGGTGGTCCAGCCAATGCATCGCGTGCTCCGAAAAACACTGCGGGACTAACACCTGAGATGGCACGCAGAATGGTGCGGGACCGCGCCAGTCTGATGGTGAGGCAAAGTGAAGCGATCACGAATGGAACGCTGTCGTCGCTCGAGAGCCTGATGCGCTCTGTCACCCACGCGCCGGGGCGAAAAGTAGTTTTCCTGGTCTCCGACGGGTTCTTCATGAACGATCGAAGCACGGGTTTCGCCGATAAAGTACACCGCATCGCAGATGCCGCAGTTCGCGGAGGCGCGATCGTCTATTCGATTGATGCGCGCGGCCTGGGCAGTGCGGTCGACGCCAGCAGTAACCGCGCCGATCCACTGGGACAATTGGCGCGCGCAAATGTGGGCGAGGTGGCAGCTTCTCAAGACGCGTTGAATGCGATGGCGGCGAACACCGGCGGGAAACTGTTTATCAACACGCCACTTACTTCCGCTGTCAATGAAGTGCTGAAGGAAACGGCGAACTATTATCTTCTCGCGTGGCGGCCCAATACTGAGGATCAGAAGTCGCCGAATTTCAAACGACTCGAAGTCAGCATCGCCGGGCGTCCGGAGTTGACGGTTCGCGTGCCTCGAGGGTTCTTTGTAAGCGAGCCGAAAACTGAAGCAGCGAGCAAAGCTGAAGCCGCCAATGCGACTGCAAAAGGTGTGGAGGCTGATATAGTTTCCGCGCTCTCGTCGCCTACGGCAAAGACGGGCCTGCCAACAAAACTCGCAGTCAGTTTTATCGACGTGCCTGGCACAGGGCCGGTTATGACAGCGGCCACACAGATGTCGACCGATGTTCTTGGTTATGGTGCTGACGGAAAACAGCCGGCCGCGATTGACCTGGCCGGCGTGGTCCTAAACGACTTGGGTAAACAAGCAGGCAGCTTCAAAACCAGACTCAACGTTAATCCTTTGCCCGCGACAGCGAGCGCCAAAAATCCGACGGTGCAATACAGCCATAAGCTGCCGCTGAAACCTGGAATTTATCAGGTGCGTGTGGCAGCTCGTGACGATAAGAGTGGGCGTGTTGGAAGTGCGGCGCAGTGGATTGAGATTCCGGATTTGAGTTCCAAGACACTCACGCTCAGCAGTCTGCTTGTGGGTGGGCAGTTTATCGGTGCGAGCAGCGATCAGGAGCAAATGGTGTTCAGCGTTGACCGGCGCTTCGCTCAAGGATCGCAAATGACGTTTCTGACGATGATCTACAATGCCGGCGCCGCGCCACAGCTCGAGTCGCAGATTGAAATTCTGCGTGGTGGACAGCGCGTTGTTGCGAGTCCGGTGCGGCCGATTGAGATCGACAAGACGGACCTTGCGCGTATTCCGTATGGCGCAACTGTGGCGCTCAAAACACTGCCGCCAGGGCGGTATGTGTTAAGGGTCACGGTCAACGATCGCAACACAAATACACGTGCGATGAATCAGGTTCTGTTCGAAGTCGTGAGTTGATCTGCATAACGCCGAAGGCGTTCGCTAATTTCAGCCCAAGGTTGGAGCGCAGCGACAACCTTGGGGTCAGTCATAACGCTGAAGGCGTTCGCTAATTTCAGCCCAAGGTTGGAGCGCAGCGACAACCCTGGGATCAGTCATCAAGATTACGCAACAACCCTGAAGGGGTTCCACACGCAATAACCCTTTCAGGGTTAAGTCGCTTCTCTTCTCAAATCGCTTCCCAGGGTTGTCGCTTACGCTGTTCATTTATAATGACATCCTTTACACATCATTATCATGACAGCGGGCCTTTTCATTCTCCCCAAGCTTTACCTTGGGGGACACCGCTCCAGAATCGGGAAAACCATTTAAATGGATTTCAAGAGTAGGAGACACCGAGGACCCCAAGCTAAAGCTTGGGGAGAATGAGAAAGGCCGCTTACAACAGGTTCGGGAAAAAACAAACTGTAAAGGATGTCATGATAATGAACAGCTTACGCTCCAACCCCGGGCTGGAATTAGCGAACGCCTTCGGCGTCATGTCTAAAACTCTGTTATCAGAACAGCGTGAGCACGCCGCCG
This sequence comes from Pyrinomonadaceae bacterium, assembly GCA_044867025.1. Taxonomy (GTDB): domain Bacteria; phylum Acidobacteriota; class Blastocatellia; order Pyrinomonadales; family Pyrinomonadaceae; genus PSRF01. Next base: position 2,895 of record JBIOUJ010000272.1, read on the forward strand.
GTGTGCCAGAAGAGCACTCGATCAGTTTGTTTGAATCTTCCCTCGCGGCAGTACGCTAACAGGCCTGCGGCGGCTTTAGCGGTGTACACAGGATCTAACAGTATTCCCTCGCTGTCCGCGAAGAGCTGTTCGGCCTCACGCGAAGCAACGGTCGGGACTGCATAGCCCTCGCCGATAAAGTTGTCGTCGACCATCAGATCGTTGGCTACGTCTGTAATCTCCAATCTCGAAAGCATTGGTCTAACTGCCAACAAAGCATTCTCTCTGATCGTCTCCGCAGGATCGTCAGCGCTCACTCCGAGCAATTGAAGGTGTCGATAGTTGAATAGTCGCTTTCCAACTTCGAGACCTGCTTGAGTGCCGCCGGAAGACGTTGCAAAAACGATCGCATCGAATTGTTCCACGAGTTCCAGTTGCTGAATACCGAGCTCTTCGAACGCCGCCACCATTCCGAACGATCCGATTTCGTTCGACGCTCCTAACGGAACCTGGTAAACGCGCTCGCCGCGCTCCTCGAGCATTCGTGCAACTTCTTTCATTCGCGACGCGCGCTCGTTACTCTGAGCAACGCTATGAATCTTCACGCCCAAAAGCTCGGCGACGCGCCAGTTTGCGCGCGCGGACCTTGCATCGCCGCCGCTCAAAATGAACTCACATTTAAGACCCAGACGTCTTGCGATCAGCGCCGTAGTGCGCGCGAGATTCGAGGTAATCGACCCGGTGGTAACGATCGTCGTGGCTCCCAAAGAGAGTGCATGGGCCATAACGTATTCGAGCTTGCGCAACTTGTTGCCACCGCCGAGATAACCTGTCAGGTCGTCGCGCTTGATCCAGAGTTGCGGCGCGCCAGGCAATGCTTGCCTGAGTCGATCGAGCCGTTCGATCGGCGTATTAAGGTTGAGCAGGCGGTATCTGGGAATGCTGGTAAACAACTCCAGCGCCTTGCTATGTCGCTCTTCTATTTTCAATTGTTCGATGCTCATAACTTCTCGCTTTCAGGTAAAAGGCAACAAAAAAGGCCGCTCGAAAGGAGCGGCCCTGGTGAATGCTAATGATTGCTTATGAATCTATGTCACATGCACTTCAGTCCGCTCTTTCGCCGGCCGACAACAACACAAACAAGCATAAACCTGCGCGCGGCGCGATGCTTGATTGGAAGTTGCAGTTCTCATTCGCCCTAAAAATACTTTAGCGCGCTCGGCGCTGTCAATGCGGTTGAGGCAGCGTCAACAATATGCCTTCGCCACTGCTAAATATACCCGCGATACAGCCAGTCATTAGTGTTGCGAGCGTCGCGGCGAGTAACGCGCGCAAGCCGAGACTCGCGAGATCGTCGCGACGCGAGGGAGCGAGGGCGGCGGTGCCGCCGACGAAGATGGCCATCGCTGCAACATGTGCGAAACCGCAGAGTGCGTAGCTTACGATCACGACGGTTCGAGGATCAGTTATTTGACCGCTGGAGATCAGTTGCGCGAGATGGTTGTAAGAGAAGACCTCAGTGAGTATCACTCGCTCGCCCAACAAGCGTGCTGTGACCGGTACATCGCTTCTCTGCACTCCAAGTAGAAACGCGAACGGATAAAACACCCAACCAAGAATTCTCACGATCGAGAGTGGTTCGCTCATCCCAAACCACGAACTCGCGACTCCGAGTATCTTGTCGAGCAGCGCGACGATTCCCAGAATAGCGATGATTAGCGCGGAGATTCCGGCCGACAGTTTCAACCCGTCCATCGCTCCCTGAATGATTGCGCCGATCACATTCTTCGAGCGATCCGACTCGTCTTCGACGGGAACGGCCGCGAAAGTCTCGGGCGTGTCTGTTTCGGGAATCAACAGCTTGGATACAACGACGCAAGCGGGAATCGCCAGGATCGACGCCGATAAAAGGTGTCCTGCAATTTGCGGAAACACGCCTGTCAGGAAGGCGACATATACGCCGAGCACACTCGATGCAACGGTGGCCATGCCTGTAGTCAATAGCAAGAGCAACTCCGATCGCGTCATCTTCTCCAGATACGGTCGGACCACGAGGGCTGATTCAATCCCGACGAAGATGTTCGCCGCACTCGAGAGTGACTCGGCACCGCTGATCTTCATCGTGCGATGAAAGAGCCTGGCGAAGAGTCGCACGAAGACCTGCAACACGCGCAAGTGATAGAGCATCGCGGTGAATGCCGCGAAGAAGATCACTACCGGAAGCACTTGAAAAACGAGAATGAAACCGACGGAGCCTGACTCCCCGGGACTCGCCGCCAGTGGTCCAAAGAGGAACACCGAACCGCTCTTCGACGCGTTGAGCAGGGCCACGACCGCGTCGTTCAGCCAGAATAAAATTCGATGCGAGCCAGGTAAGCGAAAGATGATCAGACCAATCACAAGTTGAAGCGCGACACCCCAGGCAATCGTCTTCCATGCAATTCGCCGCCGATTGCTGGAAAACAACCAGGCCAAACTCGCAAAGGCCACAAAGCCGAGGAGTGACACCACGTGTTCAATCATCTTGTAAGTATCTTAGCCACAAAAAGGCACAAAACGAAAAAATTTAGGATCTACAAACTTTTTTTGTACAACCAATCTCCACCTGATCATCTCTAAAGCCCCGGTTCCTATCCGAACCGTTCCCGACCTACAACGCAAACTTTCCCCAAGACAATCTAGAGCGAACTCTTTCGAGTGGTGACGTGTGCGAACGACTTACTTAGCCGCACACTTCAAGTAAGTGTTCGTGTGCGTCCCGCGGGTGCGGGCGGAGTTTCAAAAGTTTTGGTGACCCCGCTCGCGCCTGTATCTGTGTGAACTTGTTCGGTGCGGAGCGAGAATTATGCGGATTCTACACGTGGAAGATGATGAGGACACGCGCACACTCGTCGCCTTCATATTGGAGGGTGAGGGGTGGGAAGTTGTTTCGCTTGAGGACCCGGGGGCAGCGATCAAAGTCGCCGCTGCGGGTGGGTTTGACTTGTATTTGCTCGACAACCGAATTGATGGCGACCGAGACAATGCGCTATGTCTCGAGCTGCGCTCGCTCGATCCGCACACTCCAATACTTTTCTATTCCGGTGCGGTATTTCCGTCGGAGATCGAGTCGGCGCTCGCGTCTGGCGCACAGGGTTACCTCGCAAAACCGTCTACCCCTGAAGCGCTCGTGGAAGCGATACTCAAGTTGACTCGCCGTTAACCGATAGTCTTCTGGAACGAAGCGTTTATGACGTGTTCGCGTCGAGGAAAGTGAAGCAACTGTCCACACGCTGCAATGAGGAACAGAACGGGGTAGTAGCGGTCGCCGGTCATGAAGAAATAAAGCAGTCCCAGCAGCGCCGCAACCTCGGTGAGCGCCAGCGCCACGATGTATGCTTGTTGGACCAACTGTACTCGCTGTTGCTCTATCGCCCGCGCCAATAATTGGTTCTTGATGACGAAGGAAATCAGCGTCATCGAGAGTGCGACGAGGACGAGTATGAGGAAGAACATGCTATTGGGATTGGTATTTCCCGATGGCTTCACAAAAAATGTAAGCCCATAGTAGAGGACGATGCTGATGAACATGGCAATCCAAAGCGTTCGCATTGTCCGGAGTCTCAGCTCGATGTTCTGTTGGGGTTGTGGGTTCATAGCTCCTGATTGTAGCCACAAAAGGGCACATAAGACACATAATTTGTGCCTTTTTGTGGCTCAATCAACGGGGATCCACTCAAGCGTTGAGGGGAAGAGTTTCTTTTCGGGATCGATGGTGACGATGTACGCGCCGAGCGCGCCGATACGACGGTTTGGACCAAACGTGATCTTCGGTAAAAGACCGGTGTCGTATTCGTAGAGTCCTTCAAGCGTGGTTACCAGACGTTCGCGGCTGAGGTCCTTCCCGCAGCGTTCCAGCGCATGGACCAATATTCGGGCTGCTGCAATTGCGGATGCCTGTGCTGCTGCGTGGGTCGAGTCGAGCTTGTTCCTTTGCAGCAACGCGCTGTACTCGGCCGCACCGGTTGCGGAAACGTCTGACGGAACCGTCGGAAATGCAAGAAACATCTTGTCTTTCATTCTCACGGGAACTGTGTCGACGATATTTTTTCCGACCAGCGAACCGAGCATGTACAGCGATGGAGTCCAACCAACCGCCTCAGCTTCTCTCAGAATCGCGCCTGCTTCCGGACCTGAACCAAGAAAGAAAACGGTGTCTACGTGCTTCTGGTGAGATTGGTTGACAAACTCCGTCGCACTGAATCGCTCACGCGCGTAGTAGTTGGTCGTCACAGAGCTCCAGCCAAGCTTCTTCATCTGCTCTTCGATCGTCGTCGTGATACCGCGATTGAACTCGACGTCCGGTGAAACAATCGCCACCTGCGACTTCGCAATGTCGTTCTTTTTTGCAGCAAAATTGACGAGAGCGCGTCCCTGTTCTTTGAGACCCGGGAGTAAGTAGAAGATATAACGATTCAGCGGCGAACTTCGTTGAGGAAGCAAAGTGGAAGGACCGACTAACGGAACTTCTTTTTCCTGCGTCAACGCAGCTACACCATCTTCAGCGCCCGCAGTGAGACCACTCACGATCGCAAACACCTGCTCGTCGTCGATCAGATGCTTCATATTCGGAACCGTGAGTTTCGGATCGCCATGCATGATGCGGAGCTCGATCTTGCGGTTGTAGATCCCACCGCGGCTGTTGATCTCTGCGAAGTAGGCTTGCAGCACGTCGCTCATCGATTGGGCCAGGCCGTTCAACGCAGTCTTCTCGGGCAAGACCGTACCGATCACGATACTCGTATCGGTCACGCCTGGATCAGTATCGGTCTCGATTCGTTGCAGATACGCGATCAGGTTGGCCATGTCGTCCTGCGGCATGCGGTAGGTAGGCATCGCGACCGCTAATTTATTGCGAGCAGGATCCAGCCCCGCGGTGACTAGACGCGCGAACGAAGTTTCCGTGAACGGGGGATGTTTGCGACCACCATCATCTGAATGGCCGTAAGGTTTTGTTAGGAAGGCCCACGTCATATTGCCGGCTGTCACTCCGCCCTCAGTGATTCCCTGGCCGCGGTTGCCATGACAACCCGCGCAGGTCAGAGTCGAAGCAGGCACATCCACTTCGCCCATCATCGCCGTGATTTCCTGACCCGACGCGCTCTCGCCCCTCAGATAGAAAGCCTTGCCTCGTTTTTCCTGAAGCGTCAGCTCGTGACGCGCGGCGTTTTGTGACTGAACTACTGATGGTCCAGTCCAGACCAAACAGCCGGCGATGGCGAGAAGGGCTATAAGAATTAGTCTGGTAATCATCCGAATGTTTAGCTCCTTTTGGGTGCCTCCTCTGCGGCCCTCTGCGTAACTCTGCGCCTCTGCGGTAAAACGTCTCTTTCACCGCAGAGGCGCAGAGATACGCAGAGGGCCGCAGAGGAGACGCTCAAATCACCGGTCGTTAATTACGTCTTCGACGATCTGGATCAGCTCCTCGGCCTTCGCGAGGCCCATTGCCTTTTTCCAAAGTCCCTTGGGCTCGTTGCCGATGATGAAAATGCTCGTGTGATCGTCTCTTGTTTCGACGTACTGGCCCAGCTTGTAGAGCGCCCACTCGACGTTCTCTTTTTTGCCTGTCAAGAACATCCAGCCAGGCCGAGCGTGAAACCGCCGGCCATATTCTTTCAGTCGCGTCGGCGTATCGGTTTCAGGATCGACAGTGATCGAAACGAGGAACGCGTCTTTGCCGAGTCTATCACCAAGCGCTTCCTGGATCTTTTCGAAGTTGCGATTCATCGGCGGGCAGATGTTTGTACAAGTCGTGAAGAATGTGTTGATAACTACAACCTTGTTTTTGAGCACGTCTGTGTAAAAGCGTACCTTCTGGCCGTCCTGGTTGATCAATTCGACGTCGGAGAAATATGTCTCAGCCGCTGACTTCTGACCTTGTCCGAGGACAGTGGTTGCCGAGATCATGATGAGTAGCAGCACGATATAGAACTTCATTTCATTGCCTCCTCAGCTTTTCCCGCCATGACATCATTAAGCACGCCCATTATCTGGTTGATCTTTGCCAGACCATACGTGCGCGTCCAGACACCCTTACTATCGTTGCCGATGATCATCGCCGGTGTGTGGTCCTCTCGCTTCGACACCGCCGCGCCGAGCGCGTTCAACAACTTGTCCATCTCCTGCTTTTCGCCAGTCACAAACGTCCAACCCGGACCAGCCTTGAACTTCGCTCCCCAGGCTTTTAGTCGTTCAGGTGAGTCCGTAACCGGATCCACGCTGATCGAAATCAGGTGAACATCTTTACCCACTTTGTCGCCCATCTCTTTTTGCAGCCGTGCGAAGGTTGCGGCCAACGGCGGACAGATCGTGGTGCAGTTCGTAAAGATAAAATTGATCGCGACGGTCTTGTTCTTGATGAGATCCGTGTAGAAGTTGAGTTTGTGCCCCTCCTGGTCCAACACCGCCACGTCTGGGATCACCATCTTGCTGCGAGCAGCCGGCGCTGAAGGAGCTGGACCATGACACGAGGGTGCTTGCGCTCTTCCGTCGACCGTGGCCATCAGGATTAAGGCGAATCCGAAAACTCTAAGTAAGTTAGATCGTGTATACATTTCTTTTCACCTCATTCGCTTGCGTGAAGCATCAAGTAAGGCAGGTCTGAGTAACGTACGCCCATCGAAGGCGACTCCACAAAGAGCATGTAGACACCTGCTTCCGGAACGCTGATCTTGATTTCGTAAACCCCATTTCCGATCGACGTCGCAATGTCTCGACGCTGCCAAACACCCGGACTCAGGAACGTCAAAACACGCACGTCCTTCAAGTCAGACTTGGGATCGCCGGTCGCGGTATCAATCAGCTTGAAGCGGAAAGTGAAATCCTGCCGAACTGCCAGAGTCTTCTCTTTCACCTGATGCTCGATGCCAAGCGCAACCGCCTGTTTCTCTTTCAGTATCGGATTGGTTTCGGCAGAGAGACTGAAACAATGCGACACGCGCGGAGAATCATTCAGGAACGCGACGTCGTAACGTCCACTCGCGGGTAACTTGATCGTAGTGGAGTAAACACCAGGTTTGATCTCTCGCAGGCTGCGATCGACAACCATCGCTGCCATCGGCTCGCGTCGATAGTTTTGAAAGTTACCCATCGGCGCGGCCATTCCCTCGGTGTAGTAATAGAGGACTTTATCAACCGGATTCGCAACGATCACCGCGTTGCCTTCAGGCGCGAGCACGAGCGAATCCGCGCGTACGGGTGTCGAACCTTGCCCGGGCGCGACCTGACCACCCGGAAATTCAGTGACATCGACCTCTTTATCGATCTTCCCGAGTCGCAGCATGTAAACATTTTCTGTCGCGAGTGATCTCACGAACGCAAACGCATCGCTGAACATGATCTGATCGGGTGACTTGACGATGTTGACTTCATGCAGCAGGCGATTCGACGCAGCGTCGAAGATGTGCACCGCGCTCTGTTTTGTATTGACGACGAATCCGAAGCGGCCGCCCGGAGCAAAACGGATCGAAGTTGCGCCCGGTTTGGTTCTAATCTGTGCGAGCACTTGATGATTCTGCTCTTCAATAACCGTGACCGTTCCGTCGCTCTGGCTCGCTACATAAACTGCTTTACTCAACTCCGACACAGCCAACGCAGCAGGCTCTGCTGCCACTTTGACATCGTGGAGCTTCTCGAGTTTGCGAATGTCGATAATAGAAACCGTTCCACTCTCACTATTCGAAACAAAGGCGAAACGGTTGTCGCTGCTGATGACGACGTCGTGCCGGCCGGCGCCAGTCAGAATCTTCGCCGCCACTTTCGAATTGGCCCGATCGATAACAGTTACACCGCCTTCGTTGGCGACCCATACATACTGCTGATCCGGCTGAACCACGATGCGCGTAGGCTTTATGCCGGTATCGATGTAAGTCTCGACAAACCAATTGCGAGTGTCGATTACGGCGACCTGGTTGATCAGCGGCAAGGTGACGAAGAGTTTTTCGGCGTCGCGAGTCAGGAGCCAGTCTTCACCGGGGCTCTTGAGCATCACCAGAGTCAGTAGTTTGCTGCCACCAAATCCCAGTAGCGGATCGATGACCGAAATGTCAGGACTCTTGTTCAACGCGAGGACGTAATAAGAATTCAGATCGACATCCGGCCGCGCGCGCAAACTGCCTGTCAGATACGATTGGATCTTCTCGCGACATTGCGCGGGCTCGATCGATTTCTCGCTCGGTCCCTTGCTGATCCACGCCGACAGTCCGAGGCCCTTAACGGGTGTGCCCGTCGTAGTGTCAGTGACTTTGAATTTAACGTTGACGTCTTCCGCGGCCCTGATCGTGTTTGCATTTTGGGCCAGCGGCTCGACTGTGAATTCGATCGCGATTCCTTGTTCAACTATCTTCTGTGGGCCAGCCGCAGGCTTTGCGTTCTGTGCCTGTATGGTGACCGTAAAAAGTAATACGGCTGCGAGTGAAATAAGATTTCGGTGGGTTTGCATTGGTGCACTCCTCGTTCACGTAATTGACGGTGATAGAGCAAGCCTTGTGCCCGCAAAAAACGCGGTAAATACAAGTGTTTGCTGAATGAATTTGGGGAAATTTACGGTGGTCCTGCGAAAAAATCTGGGCCAACAAAAGCACCAGAAGCAAAAAAGGGAGGCACAGGAAGCACAGCGAACTGTGCTCTCTGTGCCTCCTAGTGGCAACGGGTTTACGGTGTTACTCGGAAGATCCCCCAGATTCCGCCATCAAAGACGAAGGAATGCTGAGTGCGATACAGAAAGTCACCGAGAACGCGTGCCTTGCCGCCAGCGCCATTCACCGGAATTACTTCATAGTGTGACGATGGTCCAATCCCGTATTGGGCTCCCTTGAACTCTGAAAGCGGATTGTTGCCAATCGATTTCGAGTTGTTGGTGTAAGGCTCCTCCTGCCAGAAGTGTCCGTGGAGATTGAACACGTTGTTGCGCGCATGCCCGTTGGCGTTCAGAACGTGGAACCTGACCGCTTGGCCGGCCCTTGCTGTGAACACCGGAGTCTGCGGATCGCCGCCTCCAACCTGTGCATTAGTCAGCACGTTGGTGAAGTCGAACGTGTTTGTGATCTCGAACTTAGTTTCCGGAGCATATCCCATGCGCTTCCAAAGCGGCTCAGTGCGATAGTTAATCGCTTTCTGTGCCGAATCTTCGGCGTCTTCAGCTCCTTCCGGACCACCGAGGTTGGGTACGGGAGTGCCGTCTCCGAACCTCATGTTGATGTCCGTCTGGAATTGAAGTACGAACTCACGGAACGACGTGCCATCAGACTTGGTGACCGTCGCTTGCGCGCGCGATCCCGTGTCTTCAATCCACGTAGAGCCCTGAGGTTCGACGATGAGCGAGCCAATCGCGCCCTTGTTGCTGTGCTTGATCGGATCGGATGAAATCAGGTTCGTAGCGCCAAACTCGATCGGCGTCGCGATGCGCTGGAAGCCGTTGATTTGAACGTCGCCGGCGTACCACGTGTACCGGGCGATGCCGCCTGGTCCAACCGTCTGGTTTGGATTGAATCCAACATTCTTCCCATCGCTGTTCAGCACGTTGTAAGCGAGTAGTTGCGGGTGCAAACCAACATGCTTCGAAGGTCTCACCTGATTCGTGTTGAAGTGGAACAGCAGGTTCGTCATGGTGTTGAAGCCGTCCAGATCAGGTACGAGGCTTGGCAGCTTGTTCACCAATGTGAAGTTGATACATTCGCCGGCTCTTGCACGGACCACGAGTGGCTCGATCGGCACGCCGGCTTTGACCTTGCCATACGCGTCAATGTCCGAACTGCGGAAAAACATGATCGCCGTCGGATCATTCAGCGAGCCGCCCAGTCCAGGACGACTGTTGTAGACGAGCTTGCCGCCTGGCAATGCCGCCGCGGTGACAGCCGTGACGCTGATGTTTCGTCTTGGCGCGTTCAACGGACAGATACCAGTAGCAACAAGCTTCCCGGTCGCGAAGTCAGTATCGAGCGCCTGAAGGATAGTGCTCTTATCGAGAAACTCCTCGCCGGCCGCTATTGCCATATCCGGGCTAAGCATAGGCGACGCCATATCCGGCGACCAGAACCTCGTGTCGGTAGACGTCTTCGTATCCGTTGTCATCGACGTGTCGCTGGTGTCCTTGTAGTCGGTTATGCCATTGGGGAAGGTTGAATCCGTCGGGAACGACGAATCGTTGGTTGACGATTGCGCTGCTCCTTCCGTGTTGTTAGGCAACACTGCGAGGTCTGTCTGGAACCCTGCCCGGCCATTGTAGACGCGGAATAATCCCCAAACACCATTCCACTGGCCGTCGACAGACGCGCTGTTCTGATAGAGGTAATCGACGAAAGGACGATTGCCGATGATCGATTCCTTGCCTGTCAGAAACTCGAAGTGTTCAGAGATGCCGGCTATTTGCGAATTTCTGTAGCCGGAATTGTTTACCGCCAATGGATCCTGCGGCGTGCCCGGTTGGTGCAGCCACTTATGACCATTGATAGTAAGGTTGTGTGTTTCTTCATGTGCGCCCACGAGAATACGAATTTGAACTTTGTCATTTTCATAGGCTCGCAGAAGCGGAGTAAACGGATCGCCCGGCTTCACTCCTTTAGTCAGCGCAGGATAGAAGCCCGGTTGCACGTTGAAGTCCGGATCGGCGCGTGTGATGTTTGACTTGTAAACCTTCGACAGATCGCCGGGGGCACCGGTCGCTTGAGTGTTTGTAAACGGATCTCGCACGCGCAATGGCACGGGCTCATTCCGGTAATTGACGCTCATAGTGCCGGGGTCGGCTGCTGAGACCGCTTCAGGACATGGCGGTGGAAAGCCATTCGGACAAATCTGGGCGTTCTCGACGAGGAATGGCAAGTCTACTTCCTTCTTGACTGGCGGATTGATTACGCCTCCCGGATCCGGGATTGGATTGCCGTTCCCGTCAACTCCTCTGCCTTTCTCGTATGCAAGCTGGTAGTCCGCGAACTCAAACATAAACTCACGATGTGGATCGTTGTCGATGATTATCGCTTGCCAGCTTGTTGGTCCACCATCAACTGGACGTGGCGGTGGAATGTTCTGACCGCCCATCGTGGCGCCCGTTTCCGCGTTCTTCCAGACCGCTCCTTGAAGCTCGATTACCAGACCGGCGTACAGACCGCCCTGCTGGTGAGTCGATGGTCCAAAGTGATCGTGTGTGAACACGGTGCGAAGCGTACGGTCGATCCTGTTGTTGTTCAGAACATCGTCGGCGAACCAACGTTGGATGGTGGTCTGCGCACCGGGTGTTCCGAAGAACGGGTGTGATTTCGCTACCGGACACGTGAACGTGCCGTCGCGAGGGTCACCGACATCCTTGCCGGTGCAGGTATTTTGTTTGCGAATGGCCCGGATGCGTTCGATCACCTCGTCGGGACTGAAGGTTCCGTCTTCATAATTGAAGCCGTTACCTGAGCCGTCTGAAGAAGTGACGTCAAACTTCACCAGGTGAATGTGTTGACCAATGATGTCCGTTGGCGTGCGGACTTGAAAGTCGTCCAGCTCGTAGTAACCGGGCACCAGGTTAGTGTGATAGAAACTGATGCAATCGTTTGTATTCGCGCGGAAGAAGAACGGCTCGGGTGGTTTCGCTCCCGACTGTGCCGGTCCTACGTCCGCCCAAAGCGAGAGAATTCGTGACTGCGGAAAATGCCAGCCGGCTTTGTTCAACTTGATGTCGAGTTGAAAGGCCGCGGCCTTGTACGTTCGAGGATTTCCGGTTGCTTGTCCAGCATCGGTGATGCACGGATCCGCAAAGGGAGCTCCAGGTTTGCGAGGCAGTCCATTGAGCACGAAGTTAGCGGCTGCGCCTTCAGGTGTGTAGCTCGCGTGCAGACGTTGTTCGTGATAGACCATCGCCGCGATTTCGGCAGTTGTTCCATTTTCGTTGATCTGTTGCGCAACTGCAGTTACCAGGTCTTTGCTGAAGTTGAGATGGTTCTGCGCGGGTGGCGCTTGTACGAAAGTGCCGCCAGTGATTATGTGTCTGGGTAAACCACCATCGTCGATAGTGTCGAGCGGCGGGTGTGGCGGTCGATGCCCTGCCTTCGCAGGACTGAAGAACGGATAGCCGGGCACACTTGCTGTTGGCATAGGCGCCATTGCGAGTGTCGGCAGTGGAACAATCGCAGGCGTCGGTGTTCCGGCCAGAATCTCACCGTCAGGTAAAGCTCGAGCGCCTGCGACGGGAATCCCGCTGGTATTCAACACGGTTCCCGATTCAAACACGTCGTGCGCGCGCCACAGCTCCCACATGCCCTGTGCAAAGTGCGGGTAGAAGTGGCAATGGAAGATGGAATCGCCGACTACCTTGTTTCGGTTGCCGGAGCCGCCGTAAGTGATTTCAGTCGTAAACGCGTAGCCTGGTCCAAGCGCCTGACTATCGAGATATGTTGAATTGTCGTCGTCAGGAGTCTGTAACCATTGGTGCGCGTGCAGGTGATGAATGTGATGTTCCTTTGGTCCAGCATGCACCACTCTCATCTTCACTGGATCGTTAATGTAACTGTGATGCACGTTGGAAGGATCGTCGGGATACAAGACCTTAGTGGCCTTTCTGCCGAGGATTAAGACTCCATTCGCATCAGTCGTATTAGCCGGCTTGTCGACTATCTGCGCCGGATCGCCAACGGTCCAGGATGACAGGAAGAATTCCTCATACTTGCACTCGGTGCAGTTGAACATTGGACCGACACCGAGCCGGTTGGCAAGGATCTCTGCGCCGGCGCCCGCAACACCGTAGTTGATGGCGAATCCGTCGCGGACGCTGTGAAGTGTGTGTTTGAGTTGTTGGGACTCGAACTGCGGAAACGCTTGCAGCGCTTTGATCTCGTCGTGATAGACCACGGTGAATTCGCGGAACGGACGCTCGCGATCCGGTTCGGTCCGATTCGCTGGGTACGTTCCCGGTGTAAAGCGTCCTTTGTTTGGACCAGTGATGATCGCGTTGAGATCGGTAGCCACGATCGTGTCGCCGTTGAGCATCTTGAGGATTGGCTTACCGGCCTTCGGATGTCCGACGGGATATACAGCGTCGTAATTGATAACAGGCTGACCCTTAAGCGTAGTGCTGGTAGTCGCCAAAGCCAGGTCAGCTTGCGTGACCTGCGAGCGATACCACTCGGCGCCTGCTGCTTCGACGTTGACGCTTCCGAATAAGCCGTGGGCCAACGTGCCGCCATCACCTTCGCCACCCGTCGTGGCGCCGGTGCTATACATCAGGTTGTTTCCTTCGCGCGTGGCGGTCAGCATGTAGATTGTCGAACCGCCGGGCGGAACGAGGCTCGGCGCATTAGTGCCGACGTTCGAGCCGTCAGAGCCGATACCGGATGGCTCCATTCCGATGACGTGTATCCCCGCGCTGCGAGTTGCAGGCTGATCTTTCAACGCAGACGGCGATAGCCAGTTCGTAAACGTAATTCGCAGACAGTCGGTTGTGTTCATACGCAAAACAATTGGTCGGGGTCGTTTGTCGCTCCGCAATCGAACGTTGCCGGCGACAAGACCTTTAGTAGCGTCGATTGCTACGACGTCCTGCCTGAGTGCGTAGATCATGCCGTTGGGATTCATGGCGCCGAGGCGGTTGAACATGATTGCTTGATCGATCGCAACCACATCGGCCTTGATTATGCGAGTACACGTGGGCGCCGGTGCGATTATTCCCGCCGGCTCTTCGTCGGGAAGTTTGAATTGTCCTTGAGTGCTGACTGTGGTTATTAGAATTAGAAGGGATGACAAAGACAGCAGTAAGGAGAGTCTCCTCCTGCGGTGGGTTTTATGTTTGCGTTTCATCGTGATTTCCTCCGAGTAATTCGGGTAACCCCTTGGACCAGCCTCGAGTTGTCTCGAGTTGAATTGCAAGGACCGCTGCAACAATCATGCCTGCTGCTACATGGACCATATTTGCTTGGGCGGCGTGTGTGAGTATGTCTCAGCGTGAGACATTGCGGTGGAGGTATGCTTCACGATGAAGCATGAACGGGCGCTACTTTGGCTCGAAAGAGTCAGGAATCATTGTTGGATAAATGTCAGTACCACCTGCGGTAGCGGGTGGGTCAACTATCACAATCACACATCATGATTACGATTGACCCACCCGCTACCGCAGGTGGTACTGACATTTATCCAAGTTCGCTCCCGACTTTTGAGGGGGTTGCGAGCTACCGCGTGGCGCGTTCGACTTTGATGCCGAGTTTTGAGTTTAGCAAATAAAATAAGTCGCAACGCTGAAAGCGTTCACCAATTGCGGAACCCTTCCAGGGTTCGAAATACATTTTGATTCGATTACCCAGGGTTCTCGCTACGCTGTTCATTATCATGACATCCTTTACAGTTTGTTTTTTCCCGAGCCGGTTGTAAGCGGCCTTTCTCATTCTCCCCAAGCTTTAGCT